>JBEPYC010000144.1:0-2689 GCA_041641555.1 Chitinivibrionales bacterium
TGCCGGGTATGCAATGGCGTTTGTCGAAAAGGTCAATGAGGATACGACCGGACCGTTTAAGCATATTCATTTCAGTCCGGCGCGGAAACGGCAGTTCAAATTTGCGGCGATGCTTCACGATATTGGCAAGATTGGTGTCCCCGAGGCCCTTCTTACCCGCGAAACACGAATCAGCGAAGGCCAGATGGAGGCCATCCGGACGCGGGGTGAGTATATCAGGTTGCGTATGAACGGCAGTGGGCACCAGTGCTCGGTTGATTGGGAATCTGTTGCCGCACTCGACGAGGACATGGCTCTTTTGGAAAAAATCAACAAGGCCGGGTTTGTTCCCGAAGAAGAATTGCAGGCGCTGGGACGAATGAAAGAAAAAAGCTATGTCGACAGCAAAGGTGAGCAGAAAAACTTCCTGCGGGAGTACGAGTTTGAACATCTTTCGATACCCAAAGGAAATCTCACGTTCGAGGAACGAGAAATTATTAATTTTCATGCGGTGGCAACCCGACGAATTCTCTCGAAAATCCCCTGGACACGTGAGCTGAAAGGGATTCCATCGATTGCCTCCCATCATCATGAGAAGCTGGATGGCTCCGGGTACCCGGACCATCTCAAGCGGGAAGAGATCAGTCTGGAGAGCCGGATTCTTGCCGTAATCGATATTTATGAAGCGCTTGTTGCGCAGGATCGACCCTATAAACGGCGAATGACTCCCGAGCGAGCACTCGAAATTCTTCAGGCAGAAGTCCGGGCCAATCACCTGGACAGCGAAATAGTAGATTTCTTTGTTGAACGGGAAGTCTACAAACTTTTTTTAACGGAGAGCGGTTAATCGAAATGCCCAACATGATCGAACGATACGCGATAGGACCACTCGAGACAAATTGCTACCTGGTGTACAACGATCAGAAAGATGCGATTGTTATCGACCCGTCTTCGGGGTGCACAGATGTCCTCGATAAAATTGAAAAGGAAGGGCTGCATCTCAGGGCGGTCGTCCTGACACACGGCCATTTCGACCACCTTATGGGTATCCCCGAAGTTCGTGCGAAACACTCTGAGGTCCCCGTATGGGTACATCCCGATGAACGTCCACTGCTACAGGATCCCGAGTTCAATGGCTCCACGCTCATCGGAGCCCGGTTCGCCTTTACTGAACCTACCGAAGCACTGACCGAGACGGATCACCGTTTCGGTTCGATCGAATGCCGGGTGTTGCATGTACCAGGCCATTCTCCCGGTGGGTGCGCACTCGTGCTGGGTCCTGACTGCTTTTCGGGCGATGCACTTTTTGCCGGCTCGATTGGCCGAACGGACTTCCCCGGGGGTGATCATGACACTCTGATCACCAGGATCAAAGAAAAACTGTTGTCACTTCCTGAAGACACTGTTGTGTATCCCGGCCACGGGAATCGAACGACAATCGCGCGTGAAAAACGGCGAAATCAATTTCTCCAATGAAGATACTTCCCTATCAGGAAGCGTTTCTTGGGTACTTGAAGGTCGAGCGGAGTCTCAGCGACAATACCGTGCAGTCGTATCGATTCGACCTTGAGCGTCTTCGGTCGTACCTGGGTCAAAAAAAGATAACCAGCCTTTCGGAGACAACCCCGGAGATACTTTCCGGGTACGTCCAGGTGCTCTACGATCTGGGATTCGCGCCTGCTTCGATTCAGCGCAGTCTTTCTTCACTTCGAGGGTATTTTGCCTATGTATGCGGCGAAGGCGTGTTGCCGGTGGATCCTACGGAATTGCTCGAGGGGCCACGCTCGAGCCGGTATCTTCCCTCGGTCCTTTCTACCCGGGAAATAGAATCGATGCTTTCGGTGGTAGACATGCAGAAGCGCGGCGGACTTCGTGACCGTGCCATGCTCGAGACCTTGTATGCAACGGGCATGCGGGTGTCGGAGCTGATCGCGTTTACATTAGAGCAGCTGGACGAAGAAGAGGTGTTCGTGCGTGTCTTCGGGAAAGGCTCCAAAGAGCGGCTGGTCCCGATTGGTGATATCGCTTTGCATTTTCTAAGAGAGTACTGTGATGCCGAACGTCCTTTCCTTGTGCGACCTTCGACCGACAGCACCGTTTTCCTGAATTCCCGTGGGGGAAGACTCTCGAGAATGGGAATCTGGAAAATTATTCAGAAACATGCGCGAGCCGCCGGTCTGGAAAAACATGTCTCTCCCCATACGTTTCGCCACTCTTTCGCGACTCATCTCCTGGAAGGTGGTGCTGATCTCCGGATCGTTCAGGAGATGCTCGGGCACGCCAATATCGTTACGACCGAAATCTATACCCACGTGGACCGTGAATATCTCAAGGAAATTCATCGGACATTCCATCCCCGGAGCCGTCCGCAGACAGATGTAGCGCAATGAATACCAAACGCCCCCTGGCACTCATCCAGATCCATTACCATAATCGTGTCGGCGGGGTTACAACGGTGATGAGGGCATATGCCCGGGCATTTGCACAATGCAACGGAATTCTGCCGGAAGGAAATCTTGTGTTGTGCCACTCGTTTCCGGAGAGCACCGGTGGTGCACGCGGGTTCCGGACAATCGATATGCCGTCCTGCGATTACCACAGGTTTTCTTCACGAGAAAACTTTGATCCTGTTCGTAAAGAGATTGTTTCGGACTTGTCCGAATTAATCGACAATTGTGTTCATCGGGCGAGGGTGGCGGTTATCGGGCAT
>JBEPYC010000144.1:2699-9298 GCA_041641555.1 Chitinivibrionales bacterium
TCTGGGAAAAAACTGCGCACTTTCTTCGGCGTTTTACCAGTGCGCCGACAGCGCGAAACAGCGGGGGCTGGATGTGTCGTTCTTCTCGGTCGTGCACGATTTTGCCGAGGAGGGGAGAAGCGATATGATGCAGCGGATTGCGCAGGTAGAAACGTTCTATCCGCAGATACGGCACGAACTCTATGCGCCTCCGGATCTGGTCAGATTTGTCTCTCCGAGCAGGCGCAACGTTGCTCTGCTTCGGCGTGCGGGACGTGCCGCAGCATACCTTCCCAATCCCGTTGCCGCGGCTGAATGTGAAGAAGGGGCGTTTGTGCGCGAAGTTGGTTTCGCCGGTAAGTCAAAAACCACAGAACAGCGGTCCGCCCAAACCGATCACGCCTCCCCTGATGTGCAGGAGGTGACCGGTGCTCTGGAGGCCGAGGCCAACCGGCAGAATGTTCCTTTCGACCCGGCTCGGCCGACGATGTTCTATCCTGGGCGGATAATTGCCCGTAAAAACATTGCCGAGGCAATACTGGTAGGGTGCTGTGTCGGACGTGTGAATCTTCTCCTGGGCGCCCCGGGGACGTCGGGGTCAGACAGGGCCTGGGCGGGGAAATTGCAGTCTCTCTGCCAGCGTCACCGGTTGCCGGTGATTTTCGATGCTCCTTCGGGGTTGCAGCATGCATTTGGCCACGTGAGTGCCCGAGAGTGCTTTTCCATATTATACAGGTATACGAATTCGTGTCTGAGTACATCGGTGGCAGAAGGGTTCGGGTATGCCCTGTATGAACCGTGGTGTTATGGCAAACTGCTGGTTGGACGGTTTCCTCAGGGGGCCAACCGCTACCGGTGTATGAACTGGAGCGGTTTTTACTCGAGTCTGCCGGTTCCGGTAGCGTGGGTCAACATTCCGAAACTGGCTGGAATTTATCGACAGGCACTTAAAAACTTTACTGGAAAAGATAACCCGGGACTGCGGGGTAGATGGGAGCATTTCTGGGGTTCTCAAAGAAAGACTATCGATTTCGGGATGCTCGACAGCAGTACCCAGGCCGAGATCCTGGAACTGGTGGCACGGCAGGATACACCGGAGGCGCAGGAGTGGACTCGAAGAGCCGGGAAACTGGTACCGCTCCAGGCTAATCGGGATGACCAAATCGCCCGGAATCGAAAAGAAATAATACGCCTTCTGAACTTCGTGTCCTTTCAGAGTTCATTCTGCAACTTTTTTTTCAGTACCACTCGGAAGAATACGGCAATAGCAGGTAACGACGGAGCGGCGGATACCATTTCCACGTATTTTACCGATCCCCGTCGGTTTCGATGTATCTTGACTCCGGAAAATGTATGACCGCGGCTCCAGCACCTCGTGCACATTCTTCCGTGCAATATGGCCTGGTTTTGAACGGGTGGTTTTGAGCGCAGGTCAGAGCGGTGCTTCCGTGGGGGCAGGCGCCTGTAGGCCTTGACCGGGCATGGGATACACAAGCATTGTCCGACGATTCTCTTTTTTGCTTGATTTTTGTCTGAAATCATTGGATATTTAGGTAACAACTGATTGTATGCAGGAGGAAACGTGGCGAACGCGACAAAACATGATCTGATTGCCGAAGTCGCAGGTGTTACCGGGCTGACTCAAGCCGATACCAAAGTGGTGGTCGAAGAGTTGCTCGAGACAGTTGCGCAGATTCTCGAAGAAGGAAAGAATATCGAGATTCGTGGATTCGGTACATTTTATACCAAAGAGCGCAAACCACGTCCTGCCCGTAACCCAAAGACCGGCGAGGTTGTTCCGCTCCTGCGCAGGGTTGTTCCGCTGTTCAAATACTCCACTGAGATGAAAAAGAAGATAGCGGAGGCACTTGACGGAAAAGATATCGACGGCGCCCATTCTGCCCCGCCACCAGCTGCTCCCCCCCAGGACGGTGGATTCCCCGGCATTTGACAGTGTTGTCTTCCGTTTTACACCGATAATCCCGCTCCAAACCTGGCAGGTCCCTCACGGTTTGAAAACCATATAACTGTATAGCTCCACTTACCGCCGGTTTCATTTTGACCTTTCCACAAGCTCCAGGTATCGCTGGTTCTCTACAATCGTGCGGCAATGCAGCGCAATGACTGCGAAGACAGCTCCAATACGCATTCCCGGAAAAACCTCCAGAATGTGTTCGTCGGTCTTTTGCTTTTCCTGTCCCGTCGTAGGCTCTCAGCCACGGGTGGGGTACGGGCAGTGACCCGATCAGTGTACCTGACAAGCGCAGGCTTTTCCCTTCCGATTTTTTTGTAGTTGACCTTATTTCCTTCTCGCGCTATAATAACGGTGAGGAATTTGTTTTCTCCACCATGGGAAAGGGGCGCGTTTTAATGGGGAAAGGTACTGCCGCACTCATTGCTCTACTGGGAATCACTGCCGGTCTCAGCGGCCAGGATATACCACTGGAAACTTCCTTTGAAACGCCGGTATTCGACGCACGTTTCGGAGTTGGTTTCAACTACGATCTCCTTCGGCCCCCTACACAGGTTTCATTCGATTACCCCAAAGGATTTGTTGGTGTCAACGTACCGTTTCAGCAGAAGGTAAACCTGCTTGATCTGGCGCGTATGAGCGGCTCGGGAGTCGACGATCTTTTCAATGACAGTACCAAATTCCAGAATCCCGGCGAATTCCAGCCTATGGCCAGTGCTCAGCAGAATCCCAACGCCACCGTGCGAGTGGATGTGCCGATGCTCGGGGGAGTAGGAAGCTTTTCCAATATCCAGAACATGTCCCTCAAATACCTCAACGCTCTGGGTTTTCCCGGAGTGAAGATGGATACGACCATGGAGGACGAAGGACTTTCCATGCTGATGCGGGCATCGGTGTACGTACCGCTGGATATACAGGCCTCCTGGGAGACGCTTACTTTCGGGTATGCATACAAAGTGAATAAGCAACTTATGGTTGCCCTGAATCTTCACCGCCATGTCTTCATGCTCGATATGCGGGCAAATGTGGATGCCAACGTTCTGGGGTATGTTCGGGTCGACCAGGATATTCTCAAGACCGAAGTACCGGTCAAGTACTCGGTCGGTGGTAGTGCGCGTGCACACTACCTGGCCGAAGTCTGGTCGCCGACCATTGCATTGAAATACTGGCGGCTCGGCCTCACTTCACGGTTTGGGGTGAAGACACGAGCGAAAGGTCGTCTGAAGGCAACCTATGTTCTTCCGTTTTTTATCGATGAGTACACTTTTGCAATGGATGATCTCACGACCAAACTCATGGATCCTGCCTACATCAATCAGCTGCAACAGGGTACAGTCGACAGTGTAAATCATATCACCGACGAAGAAATGGTGTGGAGATTACCCGACGGGCATACGTTCTCCTTCGATATTGTTCCTGAGAAACTGACTCTGTCTTATACGAAGACGGTGGGGGACTTGTACCTGTCTCTGGGCGATGTGTGGGTGGTAAAAAACACCCGTGGCTCACAGTCTGCGGGGTCTGAAACGACTACAATCGATACGGTCGATCTGGAAATCGGATCGACCGTCGATCATGTTTTTCTACTGAGCGGAGACTTCCGCCACTTTTTCTTCAATATGGGTGCATTTACTCTCGATATGGCTACGGCCCGGCGAAGCAATGTTCTTGGGGAAAGCCTTGGTGAAGCCGGCTATCCGTTGCTTGGCGGCGCTCCGGTGCTGCCGGTTCTGAATTTCGGCTCAGCGCTTGGCAGCAGAATGCAGTTGATGCTCGAGCTGGATATTCTTCCGCTTCTTGCTGTCAAATCCGGGGTCGTCTATTACTTCTGACATATGAAACAGTTCACCTTGTGGGTGTGCCTGTTTGGGCACATGGCAAGGCATACAGTGCGTTGAAAGGAATGGTTCGATGAAGCTCAAAGGGGCATTACCGGCAGTGATAGGGCTACTGCTTTGCACAACGGCATCAGCGCAGACGGAATACGTTCTTACCGACTTTCCGGTAGCCGCGATGGCGATCGATACGATCGTGACCGTACGCTGGACCGGAATCGCACGGGAAGGCATGCCGGTTCCCGATTCCGGGTATATATACTACAGTAAAACTCCCGGTGGCATGTCCCTGAAAAACCGTCACAAGGTGGTGGTAAAGGAAAACACGCTCAAAGTATTCGACAACCAGCTTATCGCCGGTGCCGATCAGAGGCAGATTTCGTTCCGTCCTTCGAATCAATCGGAAATGGGGCCGGGGAAATACTACTATGTGGTAGCATGGCCGGTTCTGCATCCTCAAACGGGAACGGCAGTCGATACGTTCTTTTCAAATGAACTGCAGCTCATTGTCGAAACCGATCAGCCGACCGAACTACTTGCTCCCACCGACACGATAACCGACCTCACCCCGACGTTCTCCTGGGACGTAAACCCTGGAGTGCCCTACTATCATCTCATCCTCTCCGATGAAAAAATTGGGGTTGACAGCGCAACCGGCGAATACAAAATCCAGGGTCTGAGCATTGTCTGGCAGGCAATCACTCCAAATACCCAAATTGTCTATGGTGCCCCTGATCCATCCGGAACACTTACCGCAGATCCTCCGCCGATGTCTCCGGGGGCGACGTATTCGGTAGTTGTGCTGAATAACTACGGCAACCATCCAGCGTATACTTCCACCAAGTTCGGTCTGCCCAAAACTTTTACTATCGCGGGCGACACGCTCAAAAGACCGGTGAATATCTACCCGATCGGTGATACTCTCAGCGACAGTACAATTACCTTCAAGTGGACGAATCTGGATAAGCAAAGAGCCAATACATACAAAGTGTATGCCTATATTGCGTCACCCTTCGAAGAGGTCGATGCGCAGATGGTCGCATGGCAGAACGAAATCACTGCCGGTACGTTCGCCAATACCGACACAGCCAGCATGACCATCGATGCCCGGAAGATCTTTACGAAGAATCATTATACCTGGAAAGTGATTGCCTGCGATGAACGCGGGGCAGGAAGTGCCGGGGACACCACAAGCTTTGATTACACTTCGCCAACCGGCAGAATGCGCATTATCACACTCGAGGAGATACCTACCTCCGATAAAACCCTGACCAAAGAGGTGGCGGCGGTCGAAATCAAGGTCGAAGTGGTAGATGGTTCGATGGAAAAGCCTCTACTTTTCTACACCGACAACAAGGGATTGCTTTCGCGGGATCGTCCGGTCGGAACCTACCGCATTACCGCATCAAAGGAAGGTTTCGAAGAACTAACCAGAACCGTTACCGTGGTCGAGAATGAAACAACGACCGACAGCCTTGTTCTTCAGCGCCCCGATGCCACCATCTTCGGTTCTCTTGTCAATGAGGCCGGAGTGGGAATCGATCTGGGAACCGTGACGGCAGTTTCTGAGCTCAACGATACGGTGTATGCCGAGACGGATCGCTACGGGAGCTTTGTTCTGAGCTGTTATGCTGCAGACTGGCAAGTGTGGGGAAAGAAATCCGGCTATATAACGAGTACTCCCCGTGAAGTCACCATCGCTTACGGACAAAGCTTTGATTTGGGTCCCGATACTCTTGCCCGGGTTCCTTTTACCGTTTCGGGTGTCGTGCAGAACACCAAAGGCCAACCCATGATCGGCGCGAAGGTCGCCATACTTCAGGATGGTGCTGTAGTGGGTGAGTTGCCGTCGAGCTCACAAGACGGTACGTTTTCCTTTTCGGTCGAAGCCGGTGAATACGTGCTTCGTGCTACCAAAACCGGGTTTACTTCGGCAGAAAAAAATCTCCAGGTCGCGTCTTCGCAAAGCATTGCACTGGAAATGTCCCCGGGGGCTGCGATGGTTACGGGGTATGTGATAGGACGTACCTGGGTCAATGGCGACACGGTTCGCGCGCCGATAACCGGGGCGGAGGTTTTCTTCTCACGTCTCTCCGGTGGCACTCGTGTCGATACCGTAAGCGTTGTAACCGATAACACGTACGGGAACTACACTATCAGCCTTACCGGTGGTGATACCTACGAATACTGGTCGAGAGCCGATGGGTTTGCCCCGGATACGGACGTTCAGGTATTGCCGACATCCCCAGGAGTAACAATCTCCGCCGATGATCTGCTCAAAGGGTATGCCACAGTGAATGGATCCGTTGTGCTGGTTGACAAGAACACCAATGCCGTTTTGGACCCTGCAGGAGGGGTGACGGTCAGTCTGATGGATGACAACAAACTGGTCGCCTCCAGTAAGAGTTCTGCGTTGGGCGATTTCGAACTTCGTTCAATTCCTGATGGAAACTACCTGCTTCGAGCAGGAAAGGACGGTCTTGCGCTCAAGACGATCAGCCCTGGCACCGGACTCGATGTCAGTGATGGCCGCCCGAGCACGGTTACATTTTCTATCGAGATGGTAGCCGGTGATCGCCGGGTGAAATGGGATGTGCGTAACGCCGAAGGAACGAACGTCGATGCTTCCGTGAAGGTGCAATCGCCGCTGCGTAAGACGCTCGAGTCGACCGATTCTCTGCAGAATGCCGGCAGCGGCGTCTATGTCGTGGCAGTCGATGCCACTGTGGATACGTTGATCGATCTGGCCTATCACACGTTTACCGTCGATACAGCGGCCGCCGATTCTATCCATATTGACTCCGTTCGATTGC
>JBEPYC010000145.1:0-9285 GCA_041641555.1 Chitinivibrionales bacterium
GCTGAGTGGCAGGCATTGTTGTTTGGTGATCTATGTATGGACTTCGGGAGTTTCTGTGTGTACCTAAAGAAAAACTTCCCGGAACATGACGTTGCCGGGAAGCCCTATCACTATCTATGAATTAAAACTGTTTTTAGGAATTAGCCCGGTGCCTTCGCACATTGGCGTGATCGTTGTAGCCCAGTCCTCCCCACATGCCAATCGCTCGAACGTGACATTTATCCAGGCAGATTCCACACCCGATACACTTCTGTTTATCCACGACGTGTCGCTGGCCTTCTTCACCCGAAATAGCTTTGGTGGGACATGCAGGCACGCATTCACCGCACCCGTCGCACTTGGTGTCGATATTGGCTTTCGGTCGTGCTTTGGCGAGGTCCACAAAGCAATTCGAAGGACATTTGTGGGCACCGGCCACGAAATTCTCGTCTCTGGAGTAGTCGAGGAGCGGAAGGTTGTTTTGCATCGTGATTGCACCTGATGGAGTCGCTTTCACGCACAGCGTGCAGGCAGTACATCCGACCGAGCAGTATTTCTTGACCTTCGCCCCGCGCTGATGGTTATTACAGCCGAGAAAAATCTTATGCGTGCGTGGAATCAGTTCGATAATGGCCCGTGGGCAGACTTTTACACAGTTGCCGCATGCGGTGCACTTTTCCGGATCGACGACCGCCACGTTGTTATCATTTACGTGGATGGCATCAAAGGGGCATGACCTTACACATGTCCCCAGACCCAGGCACCCATCTGGGCAGACTTTCGATGCATTGCCGGTAAGAACGGCCGCCTGGCAGTCATGGATACCATCGTACACCGCACGTTCTTTCGCTTCGTTTTTGCCCCCCTTACAATGGACGACAGCCATCCTGGGTTCTGCTTCGGATTCCGTACTCACTCCCAGAATCTCGGCTATCTTTGCCGCGGTGCTCGATCCACCGGGAATGCACCCCGCGGGATCTGCCTCGCCTTTGGCGACTGCTTTGGCAAATGCCGCGCATCCCGCATAACCACACGCGCCACAATTCACATTCGGCAGAGCGTCCTGCACTTTGCCTATTCGAGGATCGACATACACGTGAAGCTTCTTCGAAGCGTAGCCCAGACCAATGCCCAGGACAAATCCCACGCCCCCGATAACTGCCAGAGGTTGTAACAAATCTACCACTCTATCCTGCCTTGTTTATTGCCACTCGTCTGAAACCATGCTGCCCCTTGTAGCAGCGCATGATACTTGAAATTCGGAGCCCTGCCGACTCTACCAATTAAATTACTATCTGAAAAAATCAAAACCCGAAAATCCCAGGAACGCGATAGCCATCAGGCCCGCGGTTACGAATGCCACCGGGAGTCCTTTCAATGGTCCGGGTACATCAGCCAGTTCGAGCTTTTCTCTGATTCCGGCCATGAGTACTAATGCCAGGGTAAATCCTATCCCCGAAGCTATTCCGCTTACGATGGCTTCCAAAAAGGTATACGGTCGAGCGGTCAATGCATTGATTCCTGCATTGAGAAGCGCCACACCCAGAATTGCACAGTTGGTGGTGATGAGCGGAAGGAATATCCCGAGAGCTTCGTATAGCGAAGGCGAAAACTTTTGGAGTATCATCTCGACAAGTTGTACCAGAGCGGCAATCACCAGGATGAAAACGATTGTCTGAAGATAGGCCAGCTCCAGAGGCACAAGGAGGGCGTTTTGGATGATCCAGGTAATCATCGAGGCCACCGTCATGACGAATACAACGGCCATTCCCATGCCGACTGCACTGGAAAGGCGCTTTGAAACACCGAAAAACGGGCATAGCCCGAGAAATTTCATGAGCACGAAATTGTTTATCAGTATTGCACCAATCGATATCTGAATGAGGCTTATGGCAGACATGGGCTATTTCGCCTCCTTCTTCTGACGAACGTAATTCACAATTCCCATCACAAATGCAATCGTCAAAAAACCTCCCGGGGCGAGGATAAATACCGACATCGGCTGAAACCCGGGAAGAAACTTGAGCCCCAGGAGTTTGTTGCTGCCAAGAACCTCCCGAAAGACCGAGAGGATGCAGAGAGCAACCGTGAAACCCAGCCCCATCACGAGTCCATCGATCAGCGAGCGAAACAGGTTGTTTTTCGAGGCGAATGCTTCGGCACGCCCCAAGATCACGCAGTTGACCACGATCAGAGGAACGAATATGCCCAGAGAGGCATTCAACTCGGGAAGGTAGGCTTTCATGACCAGTTGCACTATTGTCACAAAGGTGGCGATGACCACGATGAAGCAGGGAATGCGGACTTTCTCGGGGATGAAACCTTTGACAAGAGAAATGATAATATTGGAGGCAACAAGAACAAACGTTGCAGCCAATCCCATGCCCAGGCCGTTAACCAGCGATGTGCTAACGGCAAGCGATGGGCAGAGACCGAGAGCCAGGATGAGGATCGGGTTTTCCGTAACGATTCCGCGTTTGAGTTCTGCACCTATCATTGTTCCTCCCCCTGCTCCGAGATTGCCGATATATACTCGGGAATATGCGCCCGAACGCCATCGATGACCGCTCTGGTGGATATTGTCGCCCCGGCAATTGCGGTGACCTCGTTTCGCTTTTCGAGTTCTTCTCTTTTCTGTTCTGAGAGTGCATGCCATTCGGTTCCTTTTTCGATTCCGATCGGCTCCCGTACATCCAGGCCGTGGAATTGCGAAGTGAACCAGGGAAGGACCTTTTCGCGTTCGGCAAAAAGACCGTTCCAGACATAATAAGGAGAGGTCGTTTCCAGTACCCGGCTTCCCAGCCCAGGGGTTTCTTCCTGTGAAAGCACCGTCAGACCGATAATCGTGCCGGATGCGTCCACGCCGACTACCACTTTGATGTAATTGGCGTATCCGCGAGCGCTGTCCATGAACGCATACCCGACAAACTGGTCATCCTTGCGTGCTGTCCAGTAAGGAGTTGGAAGCCTGTCGCCTCCCTGGTGCTTTTCGATAGACGCACCTTCGGGAAAAACCGCTGCAAGAGCTTCTTCACGCGCTTTTTGCTCCTGAAAAGCGATTTGATCTTCGGTTTGAGAATACGTCAGCCCGATGGCAAGACCGGCAAAGAGAGCCACTATCGTCAGAACGACTGCTAATTTTAGAACTTCCATTATACTTTTTTGACCTTCCCGTAAAGTTTCGGTCTGGCATACCGATCAATGAGCGGTACAGTCAGATTCATGAGAAGTATCGAGTAGGAGACACCTTCGGGATAGCCGCCAAACTTACGGATGAGAAATGTCAGGATGCCGCAGCCGAAAGCGAAGATGACCCGTCCTCTGGTGGTAACAGGAGAGGTTACCATATCGGTGGCCATGTAGAGGGCTCCAAGCATCAGTCCTCCGGCCAGAACCTGGTATACCGGAATAATGAGGGCTTCAGTTGAGAACAGTGTTCCTGAACCGTTGAAAAGCCATGAGAGAAAAAAAACTGTACCGATGTAAATTACCGGCAGGCGAAACCCGATGATGCGCTTATACCAGAGAAAAACTGCACCCAGCAGAAGTGCCAGTGCCGATGTCTCGCCAATACACCCGCCCACTCGGCCGATAAACAGATCCGGCAGCGCGCTTTGAAGATCCAGAACCTGGAAACTCATTTCCTGCCGAAGCCGGTCGTTTCGGAGGGCATCGAGAACACTTGAGAGGACCGGCAGGGGAGTAGCCCCCGTTATGCCATCGACATGCCCGGAAAGATCCGAGATTGCCTGGGTACTCAGGCCGCTGGTTGTTCCGTTCCGCGGGGCGCCCCAGGTGGTCATTGCGGCAGGATAGGATGCCAGGAGAAACGCTCGACCTGCCAGCGCCGGATTGATAAAGTTATGCCCGAGACCGCCAAATGCCCATTTCGCCACTCCGACGGCAAAGATTGAACCAAGCGCTGCCATCCACGGAGGCAGATCGGGCGGTAGATTGAATGCCAGCAGGAGGCCGGTGACCAGAGCACTGAAATCGGCCAGGGTGTTCTCTCTTTTGAGTAAGAACTTTGTTATGGCCCATTCGGTTGCCAGACAGAAAACGATACATACCGCGGTCAAGAGAAGAGCTTTCGCGCCGAAAAAGAACACCGAAGCGGCAAGGGCGGGAATAAGCGCAAGCGAGACGCTGAGCATGATCGATGAAACCGTTTGCTCCGACCGGATGTGCGGCGAAGAGGAAAGGTGCAATTGGACAGCCGGTGGTTGTTGTGCAGTCGAAGCTTTTGAATCCACAGCGCTCCTCGTGGGTTATTTGGCCGATGCCGCCTTGCGGGCCGCCATGACGTGATATTTTCCGAGTTTCATGAAGTGAACAAGGTTGATTTTGGAAGGACAGACAAAAGCGCAGGAACCGCACTCGATACAATCCAGCACATTCCACTCTTCTGCATCCTCATAGCGCTCTTTGTCCACATATTTCCCGAGCGCCGAAGGAACAAGGCCGGCAGGACAGGCGCGGACGCAGTTCCCGCAATTGATACAGGCATGCGACCGAATTCCGGGGTATATCTTATCGTAAGCGAGAATTCCCGATGTAGACTTGATGACCGGTGCCGATGGATCCGATTGAGCAAGGCCCATCATCGGTCCCCCCATGATCAGCTTCTTCGTAGTCTGCATATCCACTTCGCAGGTATCCAGAATGAACTGAATCGGTGTCCCGATGCGAACCAGAAAGTTTGCCGGTTTGCCCACAGACGGTCCGGTCACTGTAACGACCCGCCGGTAGAGGGGTATCCCCCTGGTTATCGCTTCCCAGATCGCATAGACGGTTCCGATATTATGGACAACACATCCGACATGCATCGGCAGCCCCCCGGAAGGAACCTCGCGGCCGGTTATGGCCTGAATGAGCTGCTTTTCTCCACCTTGCGGATATTTCGTCCGAAGTTTAGCGACCGACATTCCCTGGTAGCGGGGTTCCGACAGCTTTTCACTCACTGCAGCGACCGCATCCGGCTTGTTGTCCTCGATGCCGATCCAGGTGCTCTTGGCACCCAGAACCTGTTGCACAATCCGGGTCCCCTCGAGAATGCCTTCGGTTTTCTCGAGCATGAGACGGTGGTCAGCGGTAAGGTATGGCTCGCACTCGGCGCCGTTGAGAATCAATGTATCGATCGGTTTGTCTTCGGGTGGAGATAGTTTCACATGCGAAGGAAACGTTGCGCCGCCTTTCCCGACTATCCCGCTTTCGGCAATTTTTTTGATGATATCGGTTCGCGATGCCGATTCCCAGGACTCCAGCGGCTCGAATTCAACGGTTTCATCGTTCCCATTGTTTTCTATTTCTACCGAGAGGACGTCTTTGCCCAACGGGTGTGGATGGGGGGCGACATTGACGACTTTGCCTGAAACCGAAGAATGTATCTGGGCCGAAACAAACCCGCCTGCTTCGCCGAGTACCTGACCGATTTTGACCTCATCGCCTTTCTTGACGGTAGGTTTGGCCGGCGCACCGATATGCTGAGAAAGCGGGATGATCACTTTCGCTGGTGCAGCAAGCTCAATAATGGGCTTCGATGCGGTTTGCGATTTTTTGTGAGGAGGGTGGACGCCCCCTCTGAAGGAGAATGTACCGAACAAAGAACGTTCTCTCCTGACTTTATTTGAGGGTAGTCTTACGCATAATCAGCAAGCGCGGAACTTCTCGTGGGAAGCTATAAAAATTATGTCACGCCTGCTGTGAGATCAAGGAATTTCAAGGTCACCATGGCGCCGAAAACGCTGTTTTTTCACGGAAGACCGACAATGAACTAAATTTTCTCTCTGTCCTTCTTCTAAACCAGAATCATATCCGGGAGGCTGCTATGGGGCATGCCCTTGAGCCCGAAAAAGCTAAATTATTCGCTGCAGTTTTGTTCAGTGACCACGAAGAACTGGGCAAGGCGCTGAAATTACTGACTCGGAAATTCGGCTCAATCGATTACACCTACGGCCCGATTCCATTCGTGCAGAGTACCTATTACAACAAAGAAATGGGAAAGGGTCTCCATAAAGCTTACTACTGTTTCGAGACCCTGGTAGACCGCGATGCACTGGCCAGGATCAAACGAAGCACCAATACCCTGGAGAACAAATTCACGACCGATGAGCGCCGAAGGGTCAATATCGACCCCGGGTACATATCCCGAGATAAACTGATTCTTGCCAGCACCAAGGATTTCTTTCACCGGGTTTATCTTCGCGGGGGAGTTTTTGCCGAAGTTACGCTGCATTTCCGAAAAGGCAAGTATCGGTATTTCTCCTGGACGTACCCCGATTACCGGGAACCCGAATTCTGTTCCTTTCTTGAGAAAGCCCGTGCTCGACTTGTCAAGCAGCTTCGGACGCTGCACAGCTCGGAGACCTCGTGATTCCAGCCGTTCAGTACGTTCTGCTGATTACCTCTATTGCCGGCATCATAGCCGAAATAACCGCCATGGTTTTTGCGGAAAAGTTGACTGCTTTTGTAAATAAACCCGAAGAAAACATGCTTCCGGACAAGCTGGTCAGCTTTCTGGGTGTACTTTCGCTGTTGTATATCATCGGGGTAGTGGTACTGCTGTTCTCTTCAGATCCCGTTTTCAGAATGTATGGAGGGTTTCTGATAATTCTGGGCATGGCAGGATGGTTGCTTCGGCGCCTGGTCGGACGCACCCGGATTCTTATCATGATCGACGGCACCATTTGTCTGGTCATTCTCATCGATGTGCTCCGGACGGTCGTTTCTTCTTTGTTTCACATGTAAGGATCAGTGATGAATCCAAACCTTTGGCACCGGGCACATCCGGCAACATTAGTGGATCTACCCGGCCGGGGTTCTGATTGCGGTACTGCAACGACCGGCTCAGGCCGGTACCAACAGATCCGGGAATGACCGCGGGGTTGTGACCCTCCTCTTCTCTCCAGAATTCGATTACCTCTGGACACACCTCTCTTCTCAGTGTACACTTAAGATGCTTAAACCGGCTGTTTTCCGTGAAAGGGTCTGACTCCACGGATGTCGAGCTCGGCCTCTATCCCCATGAATATTGCTTCTTTGCCCGGGCCCAGCTTTGGCGTGAACCGGATGCCCGGCTTTCTGGAGGAAAATGCATGACCAGTTCTGTGTCTCAGGCAGAAAAATTACGCTCAGAACCTGCGGCTGAAAAGCGCTCGCCCTCACCCCCACCAGGTGCGAAGCCGATTCCTCTCAACCAAGCAGCAGAAAAACCCCGGTTCGATACCAGCGTACTGCCATCGGTTTTGGAGGACTCCACGACGATATCCGTCATCTGTACCGATCTCGAGCAGAATGTGCTCTATTGGAACCGGGGAGCTGAAGAGATTTTCGGATACCCTTCGGATCAGATGGTCGGCAACAAAATCTCGGTCCTGTACATGAACGACCGCCAGGCCAGAGTTTCGCTCGACCGTGCACGTGAAAAGATGCTTGCCACGGGAAAGGGAACCACCTGTGAACTGATGGAGCGTGCCAGAGACGGGCGAAGTCTCTGGGTAAAGCTCAATCTTATGCCCCGCTTCGATGATTCGGGTGAGATCGTCGGAATGGTGGGAATTGGCCAGGAAATTACTGAACTCAAGAAGGCGGAGAAGAAACTCGGCTACAGTCTCAAGAAACTCCGAAGAGCCGTGGGTGGCACGATTCATGCAATGGCACTAACGGTCGAAAAGCGTGATCCCTACACCGCAGGGCATCAACGAAGAGCGACTGATCTGGCGCGGGCAATCGCCGATGAAATGGGGTTGCCCAAGGACATAATCGACGGGATTCGGATGGCGGGGGTGATCCATGATATGGGAAAGGTCTATGTGCCTGCCGATATCCTCAACAAACCCGGCAAGCTGACGCGAGATGAATTCATGTTGATCAGGCGGCATCCCGAAGCCGGATACGATATTGTTAAATATGTGGAGTTTCCCTGGCCGATCGGGCAGATCGTTTTGCAGCATCACGAGCGGCTCAACGGAAGCGGGTACCCCAACGGGCTGAAGGGTCGGGAGATATGTCTGGAGGCACGAATCGTGGCGGTCGCGGATGTGGTCGAGAGCATGGCTTCACACCGCCCGTACCGGCCGGCATTGGGAATAGATCGTGCCCTGGAAGAGATACAGTCACAGAGTGGAATTCTGTACGATCCCGATGTGGTCGAGTGCTGTGCACGGCTCTTCCACCAGAAGAAGTACGCTTTGATTGCCCGTGATGGGCTGCTGTAAGAGTCAAAGGTAAACTCCTGCTTTCGCTTCGGTTTTGGGCGGCAGGACGAGACAGCATTTTAGCGGGACTTGAATGAATACGCGTGCCGTGACTTCCGAGTTGTGGCGGCTCTCAGTACATGGTGAAAAAAACAGGAGGACTGTATGAAGAGGTTGTACCGGGTGGAGAGTGAAAAGAAAATAGCTGGAATCTGTGCCGGTATCGGCGACATGTACGATATCGATCCCAATCTGGTGCGGGTAGCACTGGTATTCCTGGGTGTTGCTACGCTCATCTGGCCAGTGGTGGTTGCCTATATTGCCGGGTGGGTTCTTCTGCCCGAAAAAGGCGAGCTTGGCCAGGACGAGAGTACAAATTCCGATGAGTAAAATGGGGGTATCGGAGAAAGACTCAAGAGCCTGAGCGGATTCGATCGCTCAGGCCATATCTTCCTGCTTTCCTTTTCTATACTCCTCGAGAGCGAGGGGAAACGGCTCGAGCGCCCGCTCCAGAATGCCCAGACTGTAGGCGATAGCCATTCCGTAATTGGTCACCGGAATACCGGCCCGGGTACAGGCCAGTACACGCGAAAGCATCTCTCTGCGATTCCACATGCATGCTCCACAGTGGATCACGAGTTTATAATCGGACAGGTTATCCGGGAAATCGTGTCCCTGCATGGTATCGAACTCGAGTTTTCCTCCGACGTATTGCGTAAGCCATCGAGGTATTTTCACCCGCCCGATGTCATCGGCAATCGGATGATGAGAGCATGCTTCGGCAATCAGAACCCGATCGCCGGCTTGAAGCCGGTCGATTGCCAGCGCGCCCTGGGTCTGCACGGCCAGATCTCCTTTAAAACGCGAAAAGAGAATGGAGAAGCTGGTCATGGGAATATCCCGTGGAGTATCCCCGGCAACTTTCAGGAATGCCTGAGAATCGGTGACAACGAGTTTGGGTGGAGAACCGAGACGTTGGAGTGCTGAGCGGAGTTCGCGCTCCTTGACCACAAGCGCCATGGCGTCGGTATCCAGAAGGTCCCTGATGGATTGTACCTGGGGCAGAATGAGGCGTCCTTTGGGCGCTTCTTTGTCGATAGGCACTACCAGG
>JBEPYC010000146.1:0-676 GCA_041641555.1 Chitinivibrionales bacterium
CTACATATATCCCTCGCCCCATGGACTACAAGAAAATCCCGTGGAAAAGAGGGATCACTTGGGATGAATGGCGTTTTCGTTATAGTAAAGGAAGGACCACATCCTTCTCTGTTAAATAGACGAGATCATATTTTTTCTGGTGTAAGGTATTTTTAGTGGTTCAAGAGGAAGCCGACCGAGAAACTAACCTGTTTCGGACTGGATGCGAATGCACGATAAAGTGAATAGAAATCCTGAGAAGGCGATTCCCCATTTCTCAACAATTGTTCGTGAGATTCAGGAGCAAACCGGTTTTTTCGATCCAGTCTCGCGTCTGGCAAACCGTATTACCGTAAAGGCTTTATATGACCTATCCGGAATGTACCTGAATGGCGTTCTGGCTGATATCGGATGCGGTAAAAAACCATATGCTCCCCTGGTCAGGCATTTTGTCGGAAAACATATCGGCATTGATCAACCTGATTCAGTGCATGGCCTCTCTTCGGTCGATCTCGTCGGGACAGCCTACGCCACAGCTCTCAAGACATCTTCCTGTGATTGTGCACTGCTTTCGGCGGTTATCGAGCATCTCGAAGAACCTCTCGTTGCGTTGAAAGAAACCTTTCGGGTTTTGAGGCCTGGGGGTTATGCTCTTTTGGGGGTCCCGCTCCTATGGCCGGTGCACGAAAGACCGTGA
>JBEPYC010000146.1:686-9267 GCA_041641555.1 Chitinivibrionales bacterium
GACCGAGAGATTTCTTCCGCTACACCGAGCACGGGATAGAGTACTTAATGGCAAAATCCGGTTTCGAAACCGTGTTGATTCAGCCTCTCGCGGGATATTTTGTTACTCTCGCTCACATTCTCTCTTTTGGAATCTCCTTTTTCAACAAAGGAATTATCCGTCGAATCGGCATTCTGACCGCAATTATTCGGGGCATTCAGGACCTGTGCTTTTTTCTGGACCAGAAAATTCCGAAACCAGATTACACGTGGGCTTATATGGTGGTTGCGAGAAGGCCCGAGAGTTAGGCGCCTGCTCTCCAGCGTCATGCGGATATTCGTATTTTTTGAGAATCCCCAGGCGTTGGAACGGTTGAAAACGCTTTCTTATCGATCCATCCGGCACCTGGTGTTCGGCGAGAATTGCTTGCGGGGTGACGGCAATCAGAATTGCGGGTTCCTGGACACTGTGCAAGTTGAGATGAGGAAAACCATAGAATCGGGCGATGACTGAGAAAGGCTATCACCTCTTGCAACACATGCGTTTTGGCATATTAGCACTCATGACTGCGGGTGTTCTCCTTCTCTTCCCGTCTTTCCGACCAATCCTCAAACATGCTCCCCACCCAAGCCTGTCAGTGCTGGGGTACACGCTTTGCGGACTATTGCTCTACATGGCGGTTTTCAGCCACAAGCGCCTGTATCTTCTACTAATGAAACGAGCCAAGGTTATCCTCGGACTTTTTGTGCTGGGAATACTGTTAGTAACAATATTCGTTTATCCTCGTGCCGATGCGCTTAAAGAAGTTGGCAGAGGGTCTACCTCCGATGATGCACTCATTGTTGCTGCACAAAATTTCTACACAGGTAAGGGGATGTACTCCGAGACTCTTTACGATACCGGTCCTATCAGCCCGGGCCCTGCCTGGGTGCTGTTCAATTCCCCCTTAACAGTTACCGGAATGTATTTCCTTCTTAATCCAGTTTATCTGATTGTCTTTCTTGGGATATTTGGTAAAAAGTTTGGCGCAAAGTTTTCTGCTGCTGCAGGCATTCTCTTGAGTACTTCGATCCTTTTCTGGGAGTTGTTGGCAATTGGTCATGATGTCGTTGCACTTGGTTGTATGCTGGCCATAATGCCCGTATGGTTGAATCGGATAGACAGGGCAAAATGGTTGGAGGTAATGGCCTATACTGCTGTTCTGGGTGTTTTTTCCACTTCTCGAATAGTGCTTTTGCCGGTCCCTTTCCTGTACGGCTTTTTTCTCTCAAAAAGGACCTTGCCAAAGGCATTGTTCGTGTGTGCAGGGAGTCTGGCCGTTGCCTTGAGTTTCCATTGTGCCTTCTTTTTGGTTAGTGAGTTTTATCAACCTTTGCACCTGTTCGGCCGGGCGGAGCATACCATGGGAGCAGGTCTGATCGCGGCTGGTGCGGTAGCCTGTCTGGCTGTTTTGGGACTCATGGTCCGGCATGTAAATGGGCAGCTCATTTCCTGGCTTTATTGGTCTGCTGCGCTCTTTGGTACCTTCTTTCTCTCAATAGGTGTTGGACAGCTCATAGCTTCGGATTTCGCATTTTCAACCTGGGAAGGGGCAAATTATTTCATGCCTGCTATTCCACTGGGGATAGTTGCACTCTGCGCTTTTTCGGCTCTGCACGCAAGCATCTCCGGTGACGAAATGCCTTCCACCCAAAACAAACTGCGAGTTGAGCAGAAGGCTCAACAAATCCCGCGTTGAATCTATGAATACCAGCATGAGCGAAAAGGCATGTGCGATAACAGTCGCATCGGCTATTCTCGGAATTGGTCTCTTTACTTCCTTCCACCCTCCACTCAACGATTTCTGGGGAAATCTCTTTCTTGCCCAGCATCTTGAGTTTGGGGATATTGCCACCTGGCACGATGGATTCTTTCCGTTTGGGTATACTCTTTTACTGAAACTCAGTCCCACCGACCTGTTTCCACCGGTTTTTGGCTATGTGCTGAATGCTCTTCTGATGGTTCCCTTCATGCTTGCTCTTTTGAATGCCGCAAGTCGATACGGTATGAATAAGTGGTGGAAGGTTACATTTGCAGTTGCGGCATATCTGTTCCCCAGGCTTTTCCATTACTATGCCGCCCCCGGGGCGGATTTCGGTTCCGCGGTGTTCTTCTCAGTGGGTGCGCTCTTGGTGCTTCGTGCTGCTGCGATCAAGGGACGCAACCGTCTGGGTTGGCTACTTATCTCTGGAGTGCTTTTGGGGCTCTCGGCTTTATGGCGATACCACGGTCTGGCAGCAGGGGTACTGTTTTTGATCTCTGCGTTCGTGTTTTCTCCCCAGGCGCGCCGCCAGGTTCTGGTGGTGAGTGCTGTGATGATTCTGGTGTTTTCTCCGCAAGTCATCGCCAGTATCGTTGCCGGCGAGGGGCTCCTTGGAACCTACCAGTATTTCAATATCTACAAGAGCTTTCATGATATCAATTGGTATCGAGCTGGAGAGTTGAGTATCCCCCGTTCCTTCGTGGCGGTGATCGCAGAAAACCCCGCGGAGTTTCTGTCTTCGTGGGGGGTTTCGTTCGTTAAAATCGGGTTGGTTGCCTGGATCCCAGCCTGTGCGCTGTTCGTTCTGCGAAAGGACATGCGGAACGAAGTATTGATCTGGGGATTGTTCGGGGTCCTGTACTCCGCTGTTGTCGCGGTAGCCGACAGCGGGAGAGCGGTGTTGCTTCTTCTCCCCGTTTCGATCTTGTTTGCGCTTATGTCATTTCAAGCATTCACCAAGACGGCCCTCATACGGAACACTGACTGGTTGCAAAAAGCAACGTACACTCTACTTGCGGTTGGCCTTGGCGTTTTCCTGGTTCGGGATGTCCAGAAGGTGGTATCGTGGCGTAGTCAGATGAAAACCTACCTGGCTATTGAGAAGAAGATAGTGGCGCACGGGATTACATCAGGTGATGCCATATACTCGACCGATTACGATCAGTATTTCCGAACCATCCGCCGGTACCGCCCGATCATGAGCGGTGGTTGGCTGGCATTGGATGAATATTCGGAGATGGTGGAGCACCAGGCACCGAGCCTGTCATCTGAAAAGGAATTCTTTTCCGACTGTCGCCGTCTGGGAATACGAGTCCTGTGCCTCGGCCCAGACAGCCCTCGAGCAGCACCATTCCTCGGCGCTATGTACCATCGCTTCTCTTCCGGTTCCGCTGTACTCCTCTCCGAGCACGGAGATCTGAAACTGTTCACCATCTCTGAAAAGCAGCCATAACCCTTCCCACAAACTCCTCAACACTACTCGCAAAAATCCCCGCCCGGTCCTTGCCTTCTTCATTCAGGGTATCTCCGATACGGGTAATCTGAAGATGGTAGTCGATCGTGTTGGCATCAAGACGTGAAAAGAGCGTATGAAGCATGGCGTAGCAGCTTTTTCCGCCGAAGGGACCCGCGGAGACCGTAGCGATACCCACGGGGAACCCTTCGTATTCTTCGTTGAGATGATCCAGTGCATTTTTCAGCACTCCAGGTGCCGAACCATTGTACTCGGGAGAGACCACGACAAGAGCATCGGAGTTCTTGATAGTTTCAGAAAACCTGACGATGTCAGGATGGGGATCGGTGAGATATTTGAGGCGCTCTGTGAGAAAAGGAATCGCGAGATCTGCCAGATCGATGAGGGTAATCTCGTTAGTGGTATTCGTTTTGAATGCATTCATAACGAGCTTTGCCGCTCGGGGTGTCATACGGCCCGTCCGGGTACTGCCGATAAGAATAGAGATGCGCATAGTGGTGCCTTGTTACTGGTTTTTCCGGAACGAAAACTATAGATAGTCAGAGGCTCTTGAGCAATTTCGACAATCCCTTCGTTTGAACCCGCTCACTGAGTGTAACCTCCGCATCCGTCATGCTCAAGACACATGCATCTCGTATGTGAAGCTTGTCGAACAGCGCAGCGAATCGGTCGATGTTTTCCGCCATTCGCGTGTTTGGGGAAGAAGAAAACTTGATTTCCACAGCCGTGATTTCCTCGGGTGAATGCTCCGCAATCACGTCGATTTCCAGGCCGTTCGAAGTGCGCAGGTAGGAGATGGGGGGGCGTCGACCCAGGTTCAGATAATGCTTGCAGACTTCCTGAATCACAAAGTTTTCGAAAAGCGGACCACGCAGGGGGCTTTGGAAGAGGGAATCGGGGGAGTGGACCCCGAGTAGGTGACACAGCAAACCGCAATCGTTGAAATAGATTTTTGGTGACTTGACTACTCGCTTTCCCAGATTCCTGGAAAACGGATGCAGAAGGAAAATAACCTGCCCTGCCTCCAGGAGGGATAACCATGTCCGGACCGTCGGAACGCGCACGCCGATTTCCGCCGACAGTGCGCTTGCGTTAAGCATTTGCCCGCAGCGAGTCGCCAGCAATTGCATGAAACGCTGAAAATCACGGAGATTACCTACATTATGAAGACTTCGAATATCACGTTCGAGATATGTGCGCAGGTATGCCCCGTACCATAATTCCGGTTCAGGCGCCGGAGAGACACAGGGTTGAGGGTAGCTTCCCAGAATGCAGGCCGATTCGAACGCTTGCCTGGTCTGTGTGTCAATGCTTGAAAGATGGGAGATCCGTGCCTTTTCGAAAACCGATAAAGGAAGAAGGTCCAAAATTGCGATACGCCCAGCAAGTGAATTGCCGAGATCCCGGATGAGGGAGAATTGCTCTGAGCCGGTAAGAAGGAATTGTCCGTAAACCCCGGGGCTTTCATCAATATGGAGCTTAAGGTACCTGGCAATTTCCGGAACGTATTGAATTTCATCGAGAATGACAGACCCGGTAAGCCTCTGGAAAAACACTTCAGGATTGTCTCTGGCTTCCTGTTGCACGAGAGGGTCGTCGAAAGTAACATACTCATGTTTGGGGAATGAGTGTCGAAGCAGGGTCGATTTCCCTGTTTGACGCGCTCCGGTGACTGCCACTGCAGGAAAGCTATTTGCCGCCCGCCGCAGAACAGGTTCAATTTCGCGAGAGATGTATTCCATAGTCATATGTGTAATGTAGGTAATCTCAGCACAAAATGCAATGCAAATCATACGTTTGAACTAACAATTTGCATTCTCCGCCAGGCTTCGCATGTCGGTTTGACTCAGGTTACTGCCTTGCCAGAGATTTTCTCACCCACACCATCCCCACCGTCCCTGCGATCACCGATGCCGCCGCCGCGCCGGAAAAAATCCCGGTAAGCCCCCAGAATTGTGAACCGATCCAGGCAAGGGGAACGTAGAGGAGAATCGCGCGGAAAAGTGTAATCAAGACCGAGTTCATTGGGCGGTTCAGCGCATTGTAAAAAGATGCCGTCAGGAGGACCGCGCCGAGAAAACCGTAGCTGAGTGATACGATTACCACGTAGCGGTAGACAAGCCGTACAACCGCCGGTGTCTTGTCGAATACCGCGGCAATCGGTTTCCCAAGCAAGACCATGGTAATAAATATCCCGACACCGAGAAGAAGCGAAAAGGAAAACCCAAAGCGAATGCCTTTTGCAATCCGGCCATGGTTCCCAGCGCCAAGATTTTGTCCAATAAAGGGCACCAGTACTGCCCCGAGTGCCATAATCGGAGACAAAACGAACATCTCCAGGCGCATGCTGACCGCAAAAGCGGCAACGGGGATTGCGCCGTATGCGGCTATCATCCGGGTTACCGCGGCGACCGAGAGCGGAATTATTGCCTGAGTCAATGCCGCGGGTGCTCCGATAAAAAGGATTTTCTTCCAGGATGATGTAACCTGAGCCCAGGTTGGGATGCGAGCGGTGAGCATGTCGAATTTGAACCGGAGAAATAGAAGTGAAGCCACCAGCGTTACCGCGCGTGCAATGACCGTGGCCAACGCTGCTCCGGCAAGCTCCATGCGCGGAAATGGACCGATCCCAAAAATCAGCAAGGGGTCCAGAGCCGTGTTGACAACGATTGCTGTCATCATAATGGTCGAGGGAATGACCGTATTGCCGGCCGCGCGAATGGCGTTGTTACCCACCATCGGGATGACCACGAACGGTACCCCGACGTACCAGATAGTCATGTAGTCACGGACCAGTTTGAGAGTGTTTCCCTCCGCACCTATCAGCCGAAAAAGCGGATCGATCGTGAGTAGACCCGCGGCCACGACCACCAATACCAGCGTAACCGACAACACGAGGGCATCCACGGTAAGACGCTGCACGCCTTCATGGTCGCCCCTGCCGATTGCACGCGAAATGACCGCCGAAGCTCCCACCCCGAGGCCCATCGAGATTGCCCCCTGAAGCATCACCACGGGAAAAGTATACCCCATCGCCGCGAGCGCCTCGGTGCCAAGTTGACCGATGAAATAGGTGTCGACAAGGTTGAACACCACCATGCCAATCATGCCGACAGCCATAGGGCCGGTGAGCCTGATAATCGTTGAAGCGATGGGGCCGGTGGTTAGAACCGCGCGTTTGTTGTTCAAGGTGTCCTGTTTCTTGGTGGAAGTACCGTGTTCTGAGAAAAGACATCTCGCGGTACGGGAAAAATACGATAAAAAAAGGGAGGTGCGTTCAAGAACTCGCACCTCCACATAGAATCGGGTAAATTAGTGGACATCGGCCTACTGCAGTGGACCTGACGTCCCAATGATCGTTGCTCAGCCCGGTGGGCTACTGGTTCGAAGAAAAAGAGACATCCAGGTAATTGAGGTTCACCGCTCCTGTCTCAAAAATGAACTTGACTACTCGAGGTCCGGCCTCGAGCGCGATGCCATCCACTGTGACATCGGTCCAGTTCTGCCAGGCGCCGGTGCCGGGAAAATAAACCGGTCCGGTTACATCGACGCCATCGACCTCGATCCGAAACGCGCGATCTGAAGTGCGCGCCGATGCTACCCGGGCGGTCAAAGCGTAGGTCCCCGTTTCCGGCACATCGACATCGTAGGCGAGCCATTCGCCCGAGGTGGTCCATCCTACATTGTATTCACCGCCAATGTCATACGTGGTCTGTATGTCGACATCTTCGTTACGATATTCTCCACCGGAGTTTCCGGGCGAAGAGTCGTGGTAGCCAATATCCTCGCGACCCTCGTTGTAGTCTTCAGCCTGTATACGCCCAGGAAGAACCACACCATTGCTCCGCATCGCATAGGCAGCTTCGATTATCTTATCCGAAGAAACATGGTGGAAGGTATACTCAGAGACCGCTCCAACCGATTCTCCGTCAACAAGAACATCAGTGATCTCGGTTTCGGGCATCGGGCTGATTGTAAAGGT
Source organism: Chitinivibrionales bacterium (assembly GCA_041641555.1). Classification (GTDB taxonomy): domain Bacteria; phylum Fibrobacterota; class Chitinivibrionia; order Chitinivibrionales; family WJKA01; genus JBEPYC01. The sequence goes on from JBEPYC010000146.1 coordinate 7,923, forward strand.
AACGCTGTCATCGTAAATAACTATCGCCGAATCGGGCGAGATATCGTAGCCTGCACTCTCAATGGCCTTGATGGTGAATTTGCGCATGGTCCAACCTACCCAGAGTTCATGACTCGAGGTTACGTTTGTAAACGTGTATTCCAATGCCGGTCCGACCGATTCGCCATCAATATAGACATCGGTTATCTCGATAATGGGATGCGGAGTAATCACCACCGTTTGGCTGCCCCCGTGGGGAATTCGAATATCCGTAGGCTCTATATTGAATGTCGCGCTTTGGTGAACAAAAACAGTGTGGACTGCCGGAGCCTCCCACACTGCCTGGATGCTATGATTCGATCTGACATTCTCGAACGTGTATTCAGACACGGCGCCAACTGATTCTCTATCGACCAGGACATCGGTGATTACCACATTCTCAATAGGGTTTATCGTGAAAGTCTGGCTGGAACCGTGGGGGACTATGGCCGATTCCGGCTCAATGTAATAGGCGGCACTCGGCATGGCGGTAATCTCATACGTCTTTGTTTGGTAAATAGCCTCGATTGTATGATCCGCGGTTATGTTGGTGAATGTGTAGGATGAAACCGGTCCAACCGACTGACCATCAACCAAAACATCGGTGATCACCACATGGTCCAGGGGATGAATGGTAAAGGTAAGACTGTCACCGTAGGAAACCGTGCTGGTACCGGGGTCAATCCAGTATGCGGCGCTTTGGGCGGCGTAGACAGTAAATGATGCCGGCTCAGCCCCGACGATCGTGACTTTGTCGATGTTCGGTCCGCTTCCGCCGTTGGTGGCAAAGGAAAGTGAGTTCGTAGCTTCGTCCAGTCCTACGCCGGTAATCGTGATGTCTTGCCAATCGTAATACCAGGAACCCGATGCAGGATATGTAGTGGTAGAGTGGTAAACATCATTGACCACCAACTCGAGGTCTCGATCCTCTTTCGTGCTGTATGTCACGACTATGTCGTACGTGCCACTGGCGGGAATCTTGATGCTGTCGGAAGAAAAGGTGCCCTCGCCACCAAGAAAATCCACAAATCCAGAGAAGCTCCATCCATTCCCTTTTTCGTTAACAACCGCGCTTCCGCCCAACTCGAGAACTTCTGCCTGATGAACAAGGACAGTATTCAGCGAGCGAAATGATGCAGTGATTGTGTGTGGAGCATCCACATTTTCGAATGTGTAAGATGGAACGGGGCCGACACTCACGTCGTCAACAATCACATCGTTGATAACGTAGCCATTATCGGCTGTGATAGCGAACGTAGTATCCATACCCGCGGGCACCGCCTGGGGGCCCTCAGGAGTAATTTTTCCACCAGGTCCTGCCAAAGCG
>JBEPYC010000147.1:0-9258 GCA_041641555.1 Chitinivibrionales bacterium
GATTATTCCGGCATTCGCCATTGGGCGTACCCAGGAACTTGTGTATTACTTACATAAGCTGTTTAACCAGAATCGCATACCCGATGTCCCCGTTTACGTCGATAGCCCGATGGCGTGCGAGGCGACCCATGTTTTCCGGAAGCACCCGGAGTGTTTCGATCGCGAAACCATGCGTGTTTTCACTGCCAATGGAGAGGATCCCTTCGAATTTGCCCGTCTGACCTACGTTAAGGATATCGCTGAGTCGAAGAAATTGAATTCTCTGAGCTACCCGCATGTCATTATTTCTGCATCGGGAATGGCCGAAGGCGGAAGGGTGCTGCATCATTTACGCAACAATATCGGTGACCGGAAAAATACCATCCTCTTTGTGGGGTACGCGGTGAAGAATACCCTTGCGCGTCGGCTGATGGATGGGGAGAGAACGGTGAAGATTTTCGGTGAGCCCTTTGATGTGCATGCCAGGGTTCGGAATCTTAGTACGTTCAGTGCGCACGCCGATCGGAGAGATCTGCTCGACTACGTGCAGTACTGCCCGCCCCGGCAGCTGAAAAGAATCTTCCTGGTACACGGAGATCCCGAGCAGGCCAAACCGCTTCGCGATGCACTCCGAAGCAAAGGGTATCAGACGGTGGATTATCCGGGTTCGGGAGAAAGCTTCGAGGTATAGAATCGCGCGGCGCAAAGAAGGGCTGGGAAACGAGAGCGGCTCATGCCACGCAAGCGTGGCATGAGCAAAACAATCGGTGTTCAGGCGTTGTCTTCGATTTTCTGCTCGGAAGAGCCCTGAGAATCGTTCGAACCGGATTCTTCCTGTCCGGTGGTTTCCTGGGCAGGCTCTTCAGGCTGAAGCTCGCTCCAGACAAGCAGAGAGCCACAGCTCTGGCAAGATGGTGCCTTGACGCCTTTGCGAAGTTCATTGATTGCCTGTGGCTCGAGCCGTTTAAAACAGACCGTGCATGTCCGGGCTTCATCGACCATACTCAGGACCCGACCGTTTTTTCGACGTTTCAGGATAAACTGGTACGTGTTGAGAATGTGTTTGGGGATTTGCGGGGTAACTTCATTTCTTTTCGCGACGACTTCGGCGATCCGAGAGTCGATAGAGGCGATCTTTTTCTTCAGTTCCGCAATTTCCGGTTCATGTTCGGATTTGGTGCTTTCGAGATTCTCCTGAGCTGCCTTTTCTCTTTCACTCAGTTTCTCGACCTGTTCACTGGCAGCATCGAGCTTCTCCTGCCCCGAAGCAACAATCGATTTGCTGCTTTCTATCTCCGCATGAACAGCATCGTACTCCCGGTTGGTTGTAATTGCATTGAGCCGTTCCTGGCTCTTTGAGAGTGCTTCGTTTGCTGTTTCGATCCGGTTACGGATTTCGGTAACCTGATTTCGAGCCTCGGCAAGTTTTGTGGAGACGTTCTGCAGCTCCTCTTCCGCCTGTTGAATCGCGTTCTCACGCGCTTCGACCGCGACGGGAAGATCGATCTTACTTTGCTCAAGCTCGTGTATCTTGAGATCGAAATCCTGCAATCGTATGAGATTTTCAATGTCTTTTAGCATGGTTCCCCCTTCATCAGCCTCGACAATGAACTTATCGAAGGCTGTGAATACGGCGTATGTACTCGTGTATGAAAGAACAGGTGGATTCTAAGGGGTTCAGAAAAACGATAAAAGCGCCCCGGTTAAGAAGCGCCTCAGAAATTAAACTCGAGAAAAAATCTGACAAGGAGGTCTCTGCGAATCAATATTACTCCTTTAGAAGTATTATGGGCCCACTAGGGCTCGAACCTAGGACAAACGGATTATGAGTCCGCTACTCTAACCGACTGAGTTATGGGCCCTTTACCTTATAACCTGTAGAATATACTTCCTGCCGGAAATTTGTTCAAAACGTGTTAGTATTATACATTCGAAGACATCGGGGGGTTTATTTTGGGAAGCCGGACGGATTGTGGATCCCCCTTTGCATAGCTGTATTTTCAAATACCAGTCGGACCGAAAATCAAACCGAGCCAGAAACCAAGAAACGGTCTGAAGAGGGGACCCAGCACAAGCGAAATCGTGGGTATATTGAGTACCCACTCTACCATAATAAGAATTAAGAACACCTGCGGAGCGCGTGCGGCAAAACGCATATATCCCTGGGCTTGCCTCCCTGGCAAGAGGCTCATCAGGATCTTTGAGCCATCAAGTGGCGGGATCGGCAGCAAATTGAAAAAAGCAATACCGAGGTTGAGAGTTACCAGGATAAACAGGAATTGCTTGAAGTAGTTTGCCGATGAGGAACCGGGAAGCATGTCGAGTACGCCGGTGAATCGGACTAAAAGCCCCACAACGACTGCGAGTAAAATGTTTGAGAGTGGACCTGCCGCACTGACCCAGAAAATGCCTTTCTTGGGGTCGCGGAGATTGTATACGTTCACCGGAACGGGGCGAGCCCACCCAAATGGCCCAAACATCAACATCAGGGCACCAAAGGGATCCAGGTGCGCCATGGGATTGAACGTCAGGCGCCCGGCATCACTTGCAGTATTGTCTCCCATCCGGTATGCAACCCATCCGTGAGCAAATTCGTGAATCGTCAGTGCCACGAGAATTGCGGGAATCCGGAGAAAGAAAAGCTCATCGATCACGTGCAAACCTTTGTTGAAGACAGATTCAAATATACTACGTAGAGTCAGCGTGTATCGTGTCGCATTTCCGGACCAGGAGCTGTGTAAGCGTACCCTTCTGAGGATGGAACCCTTTTCAAGCCGGTCGCATTGCATATTTTCCGTACGGTATCATGCAGCCGAGTTTCCATGAACCCGCTTCGGCGTTATACCACGTACATTCCAGGTGATCGAGAGCCATGAATCAACCCATTGAACATTACGAACTGGCTCTTCCGGAAATGGAAGAACAGCACAAGTATTTATACCGACTGTTTGATCTTCTGGAGGATTCCAGCACAGTCAGCGATCCTGAAGGTACGAAAAAGCTGTTGGAAGAGATCGAGCGGTATGTTCTGTTTCATATTGAGAGCGAAGAACACCTGATGAGGTCATACGGAGTGCCCGGATTCGGGGTGCACCAGTCGGATCATGAGCAGTTCGAAAACAAGCTGATCGGGTTTATGGATGCGTTCGAGCAGGGCGTACTCAATCCTGCGCGGCTCAAATTCTTTTTAGTGGGGTGGCTTTCCGAACACAGCAAAATCAGTGATGCGAAGTACGTCGACTATATACTCACCAGGAGAAACGAGCTCTTGAAAGCATAAACTGGAACGACAGCAGTGGTTACAGCGTTCTGAGGGTCTCCAGGAGAAAGTCCCAGAACTTCTTGACAGACCCGATGTGGATTTTTTCCGAAGGGCTGTGGGGGTGTCGGATCGTGGGACCGCAGGAGACCATGTCCAGGTCAGGTAAGACTGCCCCGATTATTCCGCATTCCAGCCCCGCGTGAACTGTCCGCACAGCCATTTCGCTTCCGTACATCCGTCGATACACCTCTTGCATGTGAGTGACAACGCCCGATGAGGGATTCGGTTGCCATCCCGGATACCCGTTGCTTTTCCAGATGTTGGCTCCGGCCAGCCTGAAAACGCTTTCTACCGACCCCGCGAGGTCATCGCGGGCACTGTCGATGAGGCTGCGTACCAGGCACTCGATCCGAATATGCTTTTCTTTGGTAGTGATTGTCGCCAGATTGTTTGAAGTCTCTACGACACCTTCTATTCGATCGCTCATGCGGCTCGGTCCAATCGGGCATCCATAGAGAAAGTTGATCACTGCAATCTGGGAAGCTGCAGTGAGGACCCGGCGGCCGGCAGAGGTGTTCACAACCCTGATCTTGACGTCAGGGTCGGCGATGGCAAGCTCATTGGCAACGGTTTCGTTGTAGTTACTCACGGTTTCTTCGATCGAGAACTCGGCATCAGGCGGAATCATCAACGTGCAGGCAGCCTCGCGGGGAATTGCATTTCGTGCGGTTCCTCCACTGGCAGATCCCAATTTGCAGCCGTGATGTCGCGTGAGTGTATGGAGAAGCCGGGCGAGAATCCGAATCGCATTACCCCGGCCAAGATTGATATCGAGACCGGAGTGTCCGCCCCTCAGACCGGTGACTTCGATCGAAACGTACCGTTCGCCGGTCGAAGACGGCTCGAAAAGCACCGGTATTTCTCCGACAACATCCACTCCACCCGCGCATCCGACACACAGCTCCCCTTCGTCTTCGGTATCCAGATTGATCATGAGGTCACCGCGGACGAATCCATGTTCCAGACCCAGCGCTCCGGTCATCCCGGTTTCTTCATCCGTAGTGAAGAGAACCGTGAGGGGGCCGTGGGGTATGTCGTTATTTTCGATGAGTGCCAGGGCGATTGCGACCCCGATTCCATTATCGGCTCCGAGAGTAGTACCCTGAGCCCGTACCCATTCGCCGTCGATAACCGGTTGTATTGGATCGTGGAGGAAATCGAAGGTGATATCGTTATTTTTCTGTGGCACCATATCCAGATGGCACTGAAGAATGGTGTTTCTGGTGGATACATCGGCCGTTGCGGGAACATCGACAGCAATATTTCCGACCCGATCGCGTCGGGCATCGTATCCGGCTCTTCGGGCACAATCAACAACGTAATCAGCAGCCACCGATTCATGTTTCGAAGGGTGAGGAATAGCGCAGTATTGTTCGAAATGCCGCCAGACAGGGCCGGGAGATAGTTTTTCGAGTGCCATGGTGGAAATATACGAGGCGCAGGGAGCTTTTGAAGAAATAATTTCTGTACCAAGAACCCGGGCGAATGGATTCTTGTGGATCGTGTCTCTCAGCTCGTATCTTCTTTACGGCACAAAAGGCTGGCACCGGGAGGCAGAACATGAAAGCGACTTCCCGGAAGAAAGGTATGATTCGGCTGATACTATGAATATCATCTTGATTGGTTTTACCAGCAGTGGTAAAACCACCGTAGGAAGAATTCTGGCGCGGGAGCGGGGGCTTGCATTTCACGACCTTGATACCGAGATCGAGTGGCTTTATCTTGCTGAAAACGCGCAGCTGCTGAAATGTCGAGAGATTTTTGCCAGATACGGGCGGGAGCGTTTCACCGAACTCGAGGCGCGAGTTATCGAAAACCTTAGGAATATGGAGGATACCGTTCTCTCTACCGGAGGGGGTGTTATCCTCAATCCGGCCAATGTGGAGCGACTTCGGGCATTGGGGACGGCGGTGTACCTGAAAGTACAGCCGAAAGAGGTTTTACGGAGAATGAAGCGAAAGGGTCTTCCCGCCTTTATCAGGCCGGAGGCTCCGCTGGAGCAGATCGAAAAAGAGTGGCGGAAGCGAGATCCCCTCTACCGGGATCTTGCGAAGATCGAAATTGATACTACGGATCTCAGTGTCGAGCAGGCAGTTGCGGCGATTCTCAAGCAGCTTCCCTCGAATGATCCGGCAGGAGAAAATGCGTAACAAAGACTCAGTAAGGAAGAGAACATGGCCAGTACATTCGGACGGCGATTCAGAGTAAGCACCTTTGGTGAGTCCCATGGGAAGGCTGTCGGGGTAATAATTGACGGATGCCCTCCTCGTATGCCTTTGACCGAAGATGACATCCAGACACAACTGGACCGCCGCAGACCGGGTCAGAGCGACATGTCGACGCCGCGAAGTGAGTCGGACACGGCCACCATTTACTCGGGAACAGAAAACGGGGTTACCCTCGGCACACCCATCGGAATAATGGTCCCGAATCGGGATCAGCGACCGCACGACTACGGTGATATGGCTGTGGTCCCGCGTCCATCCCATGCCGATTACACATATCTGTCTAAATACGGTATAAAGGCAAGCAGCGGTGGCGGTCGCTCGAGCGCCCGCGAGACGATCGGCCGGGTCGCCGGGGGAGCTGTGGCTGAAAAGTATTTGTCGACAAGGTTTGGTGTGGAGATCGTTGCGTGGGTGAGTGCTGTAGGGGAAGAAGAAGCCCGGCAGGTCGATGAGGTCTCGGTGTCGCGGGAAGAAGTAGATCGATCAATTGTGCGGTGCCCCGACCCGGAAGCTGCCCAGAGGATGATCGATCTCATATCCAAGGTACGGGATGAATCGGATTCTGTTGGCGGTGTGGTCAGCTGTGTGTGCCGGAGTGTGCCTGCGGGTCTTGGTGAACCGGTCTTTGATAAGCTTGAAGCCAAGTTGGCGCACGCCATGCTTTCACTTCCTGCAACAAAAGGCTTTGAGATCGGCTCTGGGTTTGCCGGAGCGTGTATGCGGGGCTCGGTACACAATGATCCGTTTGTGAAAAAAGCCAATCGGTTGGGTACTTTGACCAATAACAGCGGCGGGGTACAGGGCGGTATCTCCAATGGTGAACCGATTGTTTTTCGCGTAGCATTCAAACCGGCTGCAACTATCGGGCAGGCACAGAAAACCGTCGATATGGCCGGGAAAGAAGTCACCCTGGCTGCAAAGGGACGGCATGACCCGTGCGTTGTCCCTCGTGCGGTGGCAATCGTTGAGGCTATGGCTGCGCTGGTGCTTGCCGATGCCGCTTTGCTGCAGCAGTCCTACAAAGACTGACCAGCTTCGGGGGCTGTGGCCAAAGGTCATCGGGGGTATCTTCCGGCTTTGAGCAGGCGAGGCGTTTTGCGCCCGTTTTCCACCAGGGTCGAAACCGAGCGCGAAATACCTGATTTGAAGAACCGGAGGCCAGCCTTGAAACGGCCTGCTCGATGTCACTACCTGTGTTTTCGCGCACATCGTATTTTTACCAGATTTTCTGAATCAGTCTTTTCGTACTGAATGCAATCCACAAAACAGTATGGAGTGAAGCCGTCGATACTCCAAAGGAGGTTCATCCATGAGTCCAAAAGAAGCGACACAGGAGCGTCTGGAATTCCAGAGTGAAGCCAAACAGCTTTTGCACCTTGTTATCCATTCGCTTTACTCACATAAAGAGATTTTTGTCCGTGAGTTGATATCGAATGCAAGTGATGCTCTGGACAAGCTCCGTTTCGAGTCAGTGAAGAAGTCCGGCCTTTTAAAAGACGAGAGTGAGCTTGGAATCCATATTTCGCTGGACAAAAAAGGCAAAATTCTCAAGATTTCCGATAACGGGATCGGTATGAACCATGAGGAAGTCATAGAGAATATCGGAACAATCGCCCGAAGTGGTTCCCGTGCATTTCTCGAGCGCCTGAGTGGAAATGAAAAAGCAGACTCCAATCTGATTGGGCAATTCGGTGTCGGATTTTATTCGGTTTTCATGGTGGCGTCGAAGGTAAAAATTGTCACGAAGAAAGCTGGAACCGATGACCCGGCGGTGGAGTGGGAGTCCGATGGTGAGACCGATTACACGGTCAAGGAAGCCGACAAGAAAGATCGCGGAACGGAAATTACCGTTTATCTCAAGGAGGATGAAGCGGAGTTCGTTGAGGATTGGCGCATCAAGTCTATCATCAAGAAGTACTCGGATTTTATTGCCTTCCCGATCTATCTGCCGAATGAAAAAGGCAAAGAAGAAGTGGTCAATGAGACCAAACCGATCTGGAAACGCCCGACATCGGAACTGGACGATGAACAGTACGAAATGTTTTACAAGCACTCTCTGGGTGGCTTCGACAAGCCGCTTCACACGATACACAGCAAGGCAGAGGGAGTCCTTGAGTACACGTATCTGATGTACATCCCCGAAAAAGCACCGTTTGACCTCATGACCAATGAACGCAAACACGGGGTGAAACTCTATGTCAAGCGTGTTTTTATCGCCGATGACTGCAAGGAACTCATTCCCGAGTACCTTCGGTTCACTAAAGGGGTAGTCGATTCCGAAGACCTTCCGTTGAATGTCTCCCGTGAGATGTTGCAGCACAATCCGATAATCGAAAAGATGCGCAAGGCGCTGGTGGGGAAAGTCCTCAACACACTCAAGGAAATGGCGGATAAAGAACCTGATAAGTACCGCACCTTCTGGAAACAGTTCGGTCCTATAGTAAAAGAGGGTATTCATACCGATCCGGAGAACAAGGATCGGTTACTGGAGATCGTTCGGTTTCAGTCATCGATGGGTGAAGGTCCCGACGATCTGGTCAGCTTGAAGGATTATGTTGGCCGGATGCGTGAAGGGCAGAAGGATATCTACTACATTACCGGAGAAAACCGGGCGATTGCGGAAAAAAGCCCTCATCTGGAAGTTTTCAAGGCAAAAAGTATCGAGGTGCTCTTCCTGGTCGATCCAATCGATGAATTCATCGTGAATGATATATTCAACTTCGATGGAAAGACGCTGAAGTCGGTCACCAAAGGCGATCTTGATCTTGGTGAGCTGGGCAAGGAAGAAAAGGAAGAAAAGGAAAAGGTCGAATCGAGTTATAAAAAGCTCACCGAACGGATAAAGAACATTCTTGCTGATCTGGTAAAAGAGGTCCGGGTAACAACTCGATTGAAAGACAGCCCGGCGTGCCTGGTATCCGATGAGTTCGAGATGGGGGCACACATGGAGAAGATCATGCGTGCGATGGGGCAGGAGGTTTCTCCAACCAAGCGGACGCTCGAAATCAACCCCGATCATCCGATCATACGCAACATCAATGCAATGTACGAAAAGAATGCCACCGATCCCTCGCTGGACGAGTGGGTGAAGGTCGTGTATGACCAGGCTCTGATCGCCGAAGGCCAGGTCCCCAGCGACCCACTGGCTTACTCTAAGAGGGTGAACAGCTTTTTGACGAAGGTGTCTTCGGAGCCTACCGATAAGGAGTGAGGTGTGAACGGTGGGGGCGCAGGTACACGACCCGTTATCGGTCTCCTGACCGATTTTGACCTTCGGGACTGGTACGTGGGAGCAATGAAGGGTGTAATCGCCTCGATTGCTCCCCATGCCATGATTCTGGATATCACTCATGGGATCAGGCCGGGAGGCATTCGCGAAGCTGCGTTTGCGCTTCGGGCATCCTACCAGTGTTTTCCCAAAGGGAGCGTCATCGTGGTCGTGGTCGATCCGGGGGTTGGCAGCGAACGAAATGCTCTCGTGGTAAAAACCGGGAACTACTCTTTTGTCGCCCCTGACAACGGGGTTCTCAGTTTTGTGCTCGAAGTCGAGCCACCGGAGTCGGTGCATGTAGTAGAGAATATCGAACTGATGAGACAGCCGGTGAGTGCAACGTTTCACGGAAGGGATGTTTTCGCTCCAGTCGGGGCACACCTGGCCCAGGGGGTAGCACTGGAATCATTTGGGGCGAAAACCGAAACCTGGGGAAGTCTTCCATGGCCCGCATCGCT
>JBEPYC010000148.1:0-9228 GCA_041641555.1 Chitinivibrionales bacterium
ATGGAAAGGGGCGAGCGAGGAGGCGCTTATATGTCAACTTAACTCAGGGGTAATAAAATACTATGGGCCGGACAAGGGTGCAAACCATTACGCGGAGCCCGAAAAACTTCTCATCCATTCCTTGTCCGAGACCGGGCAAAGAACCCGGCTCCGCGTGGTGCACGGTGGTTCGTGGGCCTTTGCAGTGCACGGATGGATTGCCGCAGCACTATCATCGTTTTGAAAAAAAACGGCGGCACCATGGATGCCGCCGCTATCTATATATACAAGTCCCCCCTTAGAGACTTAGCTATGTGAAACACTCCCGGGGCTTATCGGCCGGCCTTCCCGGGAAACCTTGCGTGAGTACGCCTTTGTTTATTGCAATGACTGTGCCATGCGAATCGAGGTCAGAGTGAGGAGTACGGTATGCATGCGAGTGGAATGGCGTGATTTTTGCATTACAGGAATGCCATTCAGAAAGGAGTGAGAAACAACGACGCATGAAAAAGGTTATTCTGATCTGCACACTTGTGTTTATGGCAGGGCGTGCTTCGGCAAACATGATTTACAAAACGGGCGCAGGCGTCCGGGTCGGTCCGTCAAACGGTATCACCTGGAAAACCAGGTTAAACGATGTTTCGGGAATCGAACTGCTCCTGTTCAGCCGTTACACCGGTTTTTTTCTGGGCGGTCTCTACGAATTCCACCAGTCTGCCTTTGGTACCGAGAGTGTCGCATTCTACTATGGTGTTGGAGCACATGCGGGAGTATGGGATGGAAACCGGCGATACGGACCGGTTGACTGGAACGAAATCTCTCCCAGTGTAGGTTTCGATGGCATTATCGGGCTTGAATGGGCTATAGGAGTAATCCCGTTTGCCGTCAGTTTAGACTGGAAACCTCTGGTACATGTCTACAGTACCACCGCGTTCTGGGTCGATGAAATCGGGTTTTCGGTGCGATACGTTATTGCATCGGATTGAAGACTGCAGGACTTGGGCGCGCTCATGAAGCCAGCAGTCAGCTGCCCGAATTACCATTGAGCTGTTCGACACGCGCTGCAACACCCTGTTCTCCGATGCCCGTGAAAATTTACTTTGATTAGACGAAGCATTCATGCTCTTCTTTGAAGAGGAATTGCATGGTGCATCTATTCACAGCAGCTATTTTTACAGACCTATGAGCACCAAACGCTTCAGAAGTCTCCGATCCCGCCTCCGAGCCCTTGTCTGGGTAATTGTCCTGACGCTGTTCTTCCTGGAGACCATTCTAATTGCTTTCTGGTTCCGTAACCGTTATCGACGTGAAGTCGCCAACCGGGTCGAAATCGCTCAGGCAATCGGACTGACGTTTAGGACTTTCGTGCGAGATGTGCTTCACCAGGAAGTGGCCATGGGAGCCGCAATCCAGGCCTTCTCTCCCGAATCTGACAAAGCCGTGCAGGATTATCTCCGTACTATCGCCGAGCGATATGAGGCCGTGCGGTTGTTTTTGCTGGCCGATTCTACCGGGCGCATTTTTGCCGGGAGCAACCCGGAATCGATAGGTAAGATGGTAGTGAGTCGCCTTTATTTCAAACGATTGCTGGAAGGCCAGGAGGAAGTCATAAGCGATCTCGTTCGCACCAGAAGTGAAAATGTTCCCGGATTCGTGGTCGGGAAAGGGTTTTATACCCGGGAAGGACGACTCGATTTTGCGATACTTGCGGCAGTCGAAGCCATCAAACTCGGGGCGGCACTTGATCTGCCCAAGGAGCCGGGAGATTTTTTCACGATATTCGATTCGCAGGGACTGCTGGTCTACACCGACCAGCCGATTTCTCATCTGACCGATTCGACACGCAATTGGCGCGACAGCGACCGGCTTTTACGCAAGGCTCTGGCTGGCGAAATTGCCACCGGGTTTTTCACCGCGCCGACCGAGCACTACAGCCAGAGGGTGGGAGCGCGGGTGCCGATCGGCTTCGGATGGGTGGCGGGTGATACTATGCACCGGAGAACCTTCCTGGTTCCCATTCTCACGACATTGGGTAGTGTCCTGTTGTTGTCGCTTGCGGTTGCCGCTGCGGCGCTGGTTTTCGGACGAAGCACGATACGGAGTATCACTCGTTCGCTCTATGGTGTGCAGAGACATCTCAGAATGGTAGCCAGGGGAGAGTATGTCACTGTCCAGGGAGACAGCGGCCTGGAAGAGTTCGATAATCTCACGGCCGACACCAACCAGATGGCTCTTCGTCTCGAGGAGCGTGAAAAGCGGTTGCGGCGAAGCGAAGAACGGTTCCGCACGCTTGCCGACAACATGTCGCAATTGGCCTGGATGGCCGACCCGCACGGATGGATTTTCTGGTATAACAAACGATGGTACGAGTATACCGGTACGACGCTTGAAGAAATGCAGGGGTGGGGCTGGAAGAAGGTGCACCATCCGGATCATGTCGAGCGCGTGGTTACACGTATTCAGCATTCGTGGGATACCGGTGAGTTCTGGGAAGACACGTTCCCCCTGCGGAGTAAGGAAGGGGAGTACCGGTGGTTTCTGTCCCGCGCGGTTCCCATACGCAATGACAAAGGTGATATCGTGCGCTGGTTCGGAACCAACACCGATATTACTCAGCGTCGAGAAGTAGAGCAGGCCTTGAAAATTCGTACGGAAGAACTTGGAGTCGCAAACCGTGAACTCGAATCTTTTTCCTATTCGGTGTCTCATGACCTTCGGGGGCCGCTCAACCGAATCGGAAGCTTTGCCGCGATTATCATGGAAGACTACCGGGAAAAGCTGGACAGTGAAGGCAAAGATTACCTGCAGCGCATCGAGAACGGCGTTGAGAAAATGGGGCATCTCATTGATAACATGTTGTCGTTGTCGCGGGTCAGTCGCCAGGAAATGGAATTCGCCCAGGTGGATCTGGGCGAAAAGGCCACAGGGTATTTTCGTGAACTCCAGGAGACGAACCCCGAACGGGAAGTTGAGCTTGTGATACAGGACCATATCCAGGCTCGCGTCGACCCGGGACTCTTCTCGCTTGCGCTTGAAAATCTTCTCCGCAATGCATGGAAATTTACCTTAAAGACACCGCACGCCCGGATCGAATTCGGCACGCGGGAGCAGGAGGGCGAGAGAGTGTTTTTCGTGCGGGATAACGGAGCGGGATTCGATATGCAATATGCGGAGAAAATGTTTACTCCCTTTCAACGGCTTCATTCGGAAAAGGAGTTTTCGGGTACGGGAGTGGGCCTCTCTATCGTGCAGCGAATTGTCCAACGCCATGGTGGAAAACTCTGGGCCGAAGGGGAAGTGGGAAAAGGGGCTGCGTTTTATTTCACGATTGGGGTGAGGGAGTAATTGGTCAATCTTCAATTGCTCAATCAAAGCACCGGCAGGAAACGAAAACATAATCCGGAAATGTGCGCAGACTTCTTTGCTTATGAAAAACATTCTTTGATTGTCAGATTGACGACTGTCTGACGTTCAGATTGAATTGAGTTTCGCCCTGGCTTCATCCGGATCCGATGTCGGGAGGGAGCAGGTGTATTCGCGGCAGAGAAACAGGGTCGCTTTCTCCTGCGGGTGCTCCGCTGCTGCCAAGGCGCATGCGGGGACTTTGTCTTTGGGAAATGATGGCCCGAGTGTCGAAAAGACACTGAATGGAAGAAAGTGCGTTCGTACCGGCGAGATCAGTTCTTCCCGATTTCCGTCACCGGCAACAACGATTTCGCTTCGCGGACCGATGTAATACGCAAAGGCGGTGAGTAATCCCGCATAAGGGCTTGCAGCGCGGGTAAGTGATCCGGAGAATGCCCGCAGAAGTTTCTCGAACATTGCCCAGCTGGTTTGATCATTATCGATATGCGCCAGACGCATGAGAACGATTCCTGCAATGGCATTTCCCGAAGGGATTGCCGAATCGAATCCGACTTTCTGGCGGATGGGGATATCCTGGTCATGTTCACCGGTCATGAAAAAGCCGCCCTCACGGTCATCCCAGAACAGCTCCGACATCTTTTGGCACAGCTCGCGTGCGCTGTCGAGCCAGACCGGCTCCGATGTGGCCGTATACAGATCCAGAAGGCCCCTGCTCAAAAATGCGTAGTCTTCGAGGGTACCCCGGCCATGGGGGGTGCCGGCGTATGAGTGTTTCGCAAGCGTGCCATCGGGGTTTTCATGCACCGAAAGCAGATACTGAGCAGCACGTCGCGCGCTGTCGGCATAGGAGCTGTTGTCGAGTACAAAGGCTGCCCGCGCAAGTGCCGAAAGCATGAGCCCATTCCAGTCGGTCAGGACTTTCTCATCACGAAACGGATGAGCACGGGCCTCTCGGGCGGTAAGAAGCTGGTTTCGTATGGCCGTGATTCGCCTCATCAGAACCGGAACCTCGATGGAATGCTCGTCGGCAAACGTTTCTATATTGTCGGGGCGGGTAAGCACCGATGAACCCTCAAAATTGCCGTCATCGGTGATCTCGAAATACTCACAGGCAAGCCTCGCATCATCGGGACCCAGCACCGCCTGGATCTGCTCCGGGGTCCAGACATAAAACGTACCTTCCCGGCCCTCACTGTCGGCATCTTCGGCCGAGTAAAACGCTCCCGAGTCGGGGTCGGTCAGACGAGTGTTAATGTATGTTAACACTTCCCCGACGGTATCGGCATACCGCTGATTTCCATCGATTTGAAAGCCATCCAGGTAAGCTTCTATCAGCAGTGCCTGGTCGTAGAGCATCTTCTCGAAATGCGGGATCAGCCATTGCGCATCGGTTGAGTACCGGTGAAACCCACCGCCGATCTGATCGTAGATACCCCCCGAGGCCATTGCATCGAGCGCCCGAAGCACCATCCCGCTTATCTCATCATCAGAGAGAACCTTTCCTGCCCTGAAGAGAAACGAAAGTGAATAGCCCATCGGAAATTTGGGACTGGAATCGAACCCGCCGAAACGGGAGTCATACCGTGCCGCGAACTCATCGACTGCCTGGCGGAGAATGTCCCGTCCGGGAACCGCTCCCACCGAAACATCGGAAACCTGTCCCAGGTGTCGCTTGACTTGCGATGCTGTGGATATGATCTTGTCGCGCTGTGTTTTCCACAGCTCGGCGATCTCCCCGAGAATACGGCCGAACCCTTTTCTCCCGTAGCGGTCATCGGGAGGAAAGTAGGTTCCACTGAAAAAGGGAATTCTGTCGGGAGTTAGAAACACCGAAAGCGGCCACCCGCCGCCACCTCCCAGAAGCTGTGCCGCGGTCATGTAAGTGCTGTCGATATCCGGGCGTTCCTCACGATCTACCTTAATCGAGACATACTGGCTGTTGAGTATCGACGCAATCGTATCGTTTTCAAACGATTCATGCGCCATCACATGACACCAGTGACAGGTCGAATAGCCGATCGAGAGAAAAACCGGCTTGTTCTCCGTCCGCGCCTTCTCAAAGGCTTCATCGCCCCACGGATACCAATCGACCGGGTTATGCGCATGTTGTTTGAGGTAAGGACTGGGCTGGCGTGCAAGACGGTTCTCTGGCATGGTCACCTCCGGTTAGGGAAACGACAGAAAAGCTGCAAATCACATGCCGGAGAGGCGAAACAAACAAAAGCAGAGGCAGATGTGTGCCCCCCCCCTTGATCGTCATGTAAGCGTCGGGCACTGATGTTGCCCTGAAAATGTAGACACGTGATTAGACACAATTTACCCGTTTCCGTGCCTCAAACTGCGAAGGGGCGACATACCCCAACGTGGCATGAAGACCTTGGCAATTGTAATACCTTTCGATGTACTCAAAGAGCTCGCGTTCAGCATGATTAACATTAACGAGTTTGTTACCATAGTACCATTCTGCCTTGAGGCTCCTGAGGCGACGCTTTTCCCGCGCACGCCTACTCTCAGGACGTTTACGCCAAGCATAGTACCCACTGGCAGACACCTCTGCTCGAGCCGTCCCGCCCGGTTCCGAAGCCAATCGGACTGCTTCTCTACCAAATTCAGTGTTGTTTGCTGTTGCTGGCCACCCTCTTTGTCTTGGGCGCGCATTCCTCATTGCTGATGCTGACATTATCTTGCCCTATCCTTATCATTTATCCAAATCATTCTGGATCTCTCATCAATTATGATCCCCTTGGCTATATGATTGTTTTCTCTAAGTGCTTGACCTGCAATATTAAATCTTCTTTTTTGCAACTTCAAATTCCCCATTGGAGAGGTTGCCGTTTTAATCAATCTTATTGAGGTCTGGTCTTGAACATTGATTATAAGCGAGTCAGAATGCCCTGTAGAATGGAATAGATACAAAAAGTTTGTCGTACTCGGAAATGATGGCATTCTACCGCACATTGGACAATTCACAATTAAATAGAGAACGAATTGCGATGAATCGTGCGCGTTGATTGAAAACGAAACTCGATCCCCCAATGAGTCCTGCAATGTGAATAAGCTGTCCTGTACATGCCGGAGAGACATATACGTAATTCCATACACCCAACCTCGATAATTGTAGTCATAGAATTCATCCGGTTGGCAATCAATTCCCATCTTGAAATCCATCGAGTCGCCATTAAGAAAACGAATATTCACAGAGTCAACAATTACCTTTTGATCGCTTTCATTTTTGATAGTTATCGTTCCAAGGGGTAAACTATAGTGTGACATCGGTGAGATATCTTTTGCTAACGAATCTGGATTGAGATTCAATCCAAATGAATCGTCAAAAAAGATTAGAAGTGAGAATAGGCAAACAAGTGCTTTGAGTTTCATATTCTGCATCCTTTCTCCTCTTTAGTTTATTCCAGCGCGCCCATCTTCCCCGCTGAAGCCACGACGGCGAAAGCGGTCTTCTTCAAAGAAGTCTAATCCTTTTGCGTTTGAACTCCCTCTGCAATCTAGACAACATTCCACCCTCACTTATATGACCAAACACAATTTCGTCCGCAATCTCCATCATGGTTCTGTTTCTCTTTTCGGCAGTTTCTGCTGTTACTCGATTTACGCTTTCATCAAATGGAGAAAGAACGAGCAATCGGTTCTTATTGAGCGCTTTCTTCAATTCCGGTTCAATTCGCTTCTTCATTCCACGGGCGAGTACTATTGTCAAAGGTTGAGAGCCCTGAATCAAATAATGCAGTACATCCTTTTCAAGCTTCGACTGAAAACCGCTGACCACACACCGACCGTGTTCACGCTGTTCTATTGCCCAGTCATAACATTTGAGAACGGCTGTAGCCGGAATAGTCCGGCTGCAAAGGAATGCCGTCTTCGGTATTTCCATGAGGTGGGTGTTGCCAAGCATTTCCATAACGGTTACTGCTTCTTCGGTGGAATTCGTCTGCCTTTGATTTGTCTGCCAAGCTTTTCGACGCGCTTGGCCTCAATCAAGAAATCCTTCTCGACCTTTGACAGTTGTTTCGCGGTGTTCTGCCGGTATTTTTCATACTCCAGTTGTGCCTTGCGTACGGCATCTTCATGGCTGACGCTGCCGGCATGGGTCAATATGTCGCGCTCACCCAATCGCAGAAAATCATCGAGTTTGGCAATCCAGTCACGCATGTACATTGGCCGCTTGTTCAGTGCCTGCACTTCGGCGAAGTCGAGATACGCCGTGACGATTTTGTTCAGGGCGTCAATTTCTTCCTGGTTCAGGTAGTTTTTTGCGATTGCCACATCGTTCTTCCCTGGATTCTCTCCCGGCCAGTTTGTCAGGCCCATATACGGAAGTTTGGCGTTTGCCCGTTCCGAGACTATCTCTGCA
Source organism: Chitinivibrionales bacterium (assembly GCA_041641555.1). GTDB lineage: Bacteria > Fibrobacterota > Chitinivibrionia > Chitinivibrionales > WJKA01 > JBEPYC01. The sequence continues at coordinate 7,715 of JBEPYC010000148.1, forward strand.
GCTGTTTTTCCATGTGCCGCCCAGTGCATCTTGTTCTGCACCGTTGCGAAGAACTGCTTTGTCACCTCCTCGGTTGGGTCATAATCGATACTGGTGGCATAGATATCGAGCACCTGCCGCCAGAAAACCTTCTCTGAGGTGCGGATATCGCGAACCCGAGCCAGCAATTCCTGGAAATAATTGCCCCCACCAGCATTTTTAAGCCGCTGGTCATCCAGCGCAAAGCCCTTGATGATGAATTCCTTAAGCTGCTGTGTCGCCCATATCCGGAACTGGGTACCCCGGTGCGATTTTACCCGGTAGCCGACCGAAATAATGACATCGAGATTGTAGTACTCAATATCCCGCGATACCTGCCGGGAGCCCTCGGTTTGAACTGTTGCATATTTTGCAACAGTTGCCTCGGGCGTGAGTTCTCCCTCATCGAAAACATTGCGTATGTGCTTTGAAATGACCGATTTATCGCGCTGGAACAGCTCCGCCATCTGGTTGAGGGAGAGCCAGACGGTCTCTCCCCGGAACTGCACTTCGATGCGGGTCTGGCCGTCTTCGGTCTGGTAGAGGAGGAATTGCGAATCGGAGTTTTGGGGGGTGAGGGAGTTCATGCGTTACCCCCTTCGGATTCAAGTTCCTTACCCATGCGGTATTTGATATCGTAGTTGATGATAAAATCGAGTTCGGCGTGTGTGAAGTTGTAGTACTTTGCAAGATGTGAATCAATAAGGTCAATTATCGCTTTGGACAGTTTGGGATAACATTCATCATATTCAACCTTTCCACTAGTCTTATAGAGATAGGTACGTCTTTTTGCTTTTTTTATGCTATCTTCTTTTAATGACACACAAACTTTTAGAAGTGATTTCACTGCCATCCCATAGGAATTTAGGGTGGGGTTGAAGAAAAAGGTTGGCAGGTGACATGTTTTTAGGTCTACGAAAACTTAAGAACAAGGAGTGTCACCATGAAGCCAACCAAACATAAATTTACTACATTGAAGCAGGTAATGGAAACTATTCCGGCACATCTTGTCCCAAAACTTTCCAAACAGTACGGCATAGATAAAAGGTGTCGTAGTTTCTCACCTTGGAGCCATGTTGTATCGCTGCTGTTTGCACAGATAGCTCATTCCTTGAGCCTTAATGATGTCGTGGACAGTTTAAGGAATCACTCATCGGCGCTTTTTACGATGAGAAGGGCTACCGCGCCCAGTCGCAATGGGCTATCCCACGCTAACAAGGTCCGCAATGCCGATATGGCAGAGGTGCTATTCTGGAGAGTATTGGAGCATTGCAAATCTACATCTCCGCAGTTTGGTTTGAGTACAAGAGCTTTCAAGGTTCCTCGGCGTTTTAAACGGGTCATTAATCTTGTTGACTCAACAACTATACGGCTTGTTGTCAACACCGGTTTAATATTTCCCACTTTCACCGGAAAATAATTTCCCATTTTCCGTTACTGCAGTGGGGGAACCAGTCCCAGTTTCATACGGTTTTTAAGGCGGTAAGAGTCTCCTT
>JBEPYC010000149.1:0-367 GCA_041641555.1 Chitinivibrionales bacterium
CAACTGCTCGCGGTTATCGATCAGAAACCGTTGGATGGCTTTTGAACCGGTTTTTGGCACACCGATGTGCAGAACCCATTCCATAGCATTGTCTCCGCGAAACGATCCGCCCGTAATCGGAAGAGGCCCGGGGAGTGGTGCCATAGAATTTCCGAATATAGGTTTGGATCTGTTCCAGAAACTCAGCAAAGGCGTCGTGGTGGACATAGCAGACGTTTGGTGCAAGACAGGTCTGCCCTGCATTGAAAAATTTCCCCCAGGCGATTCTTCGTGCCGCCGTGCGCAGGTGAGCGGATTTGTCTACTATGCAGGGATTGGCGCCGCCGAGTTCAAGAACCGCGGGGATCAGACGGGCCGCGCACTCCTT
>JBEPYC010000149.1:377-9193 GCA_041641555.1 Chitinivibrionales bacterium
CGGCTATCAATCTGAAAAGAAGCTCAGAAGAAGCAGGTGCGGATTCTGAGGGCTTGATGATAGAGCAATTACCGGCGGCCAGTGAGGATACCAGGGGCGAAAGAAGCAGGCTGAAAGGATAGTTCCATGGTCCGATTATGAATGAAATTCCATAGGGATGATACTGAAATGAGCTTCGACCCGGCCAGTTAAAAAGCGATGTTCTGACCTTTTGTGGTTTCATCCAGTTCTTGATATGCCGTTTGGCATAGTCGATTTCGGCTATAACCGGCGCAATTTCGGCAGCTTCGGCTTCCGCGGGTGGTTTTTGCATGTCCGAAGCAAGCGCTTTCCGTATGGCATGTGAATGAGTGCTCAGCATGGTCTTCAGGGATTCCAGACGCGAAATCCGCCATGGGCTGGCACAGGTTTTGCCTTTGGCAAAGTATGCTCTTTGCGTGTCGATGATCCAATTGAGATCGGCTGATTTCACTTCGTGAATCCTTTCGGTGCTTGGTTTCATCAAAAAAAATGGTTGCAATCGGCGGGCCTTTTTTTATCTTTTCAGGGTGCAAGACCTTTGTGCCGGTGCCTTTAACTAAGGATTAAAATAGCAATGCAGACCAGAGTAGCTGTAATTGGCGGAGGAATCGGGGGGATATCTGCGGCGATTTCACTCGCGTCCCGCGGCTATGATGTTCATGTGTTCGAGAAGAATGGTCATATCGGCGGGAAACTGAACTCCCACAAGGAGAAAGGGTTCTATTTCGACCTTGGCCCATCGATTCTGACGCTTCCTCAGGTATTCAGGAGTATTTTCGAGGGTGCTGGAAAGAGAATGGAAGATTATGTCACTATCCGCAAGCTCGATCATCACTGGCGGAATTTTTTCGAAGACGGCAGTGTTGTCGATCTCGTTTCGAGTTTCAGCCGGCAGCGAGAGCTTCTGTCCGGGCATGATGCACAGGCTCCGCGCCAGTTCGAATCGTTTATGCGGTATGCCTGCAGGCAGTACCGTATCGTAAGAGATCCCTACATCTTTAGAGGGGCCGATACCCCGGGTCAGATCGCCCGGATGATGCCACCGTGGAACGCTATCCGGCTGGGCCTCTTTCAGAGCATGAGCACTGTGACGAAGAATCATTTCTCATCGGATTATCTTCGTGATATTTTCGGTTTTTTCAGTAAGTACGTCGGGTCTTCGGCGGAACGAGCCCCCGCCTTCATGACTCTGCTTCCCTGGGTTCAGTACCGGTACGGTCTCTGGCGCACAGAAAAGGGTATGTCTTCGCTTGGAAGAGGGTTGCAGCGGTTGTTTGCGGATGTCGGAGGAAGGCTTCACCTCGAGACCGAAGTGAAGAAAATCGAATCCAAGGGCCGCACGGCTACTGGTATTCGTCTTCACGATGGAACTTTTTTCCCCGCAGATGTGGTAATTTCGAATATGGAAGTGATCCCCGCCTCGGAGCATCTGCTTGGCAGCGCTCCTCAAAAGCTGGACCGGTTTTCCCGATTCGAGCCGTCGTGCTCGGGGCTTGTGATCCATCTGGGGGTAAAACGTACCTATCCAAACCTGGCTCATCACAATTTTCTCTTCTCCGCCGACCAGCACAGTCACTATCGTTCCGTTTTCGACAAGCATGAACTCCCCAGGGACCCGACACTGTATCTTGTCGCCCCCACCCGTAGTGAGCCATCGCTTGCTCCCCGCGGATGCGAAATTATCAAAGTCCTCCCCCATATTCCCCACATCAACAGCACTCACCCGTATGGGACCCGGGATCTCGCGGAATTTCGGGAACGAGTGCTCACCAAGTGTGAGCGAATGTGTCTTCCCGGGTTGCGCAAACATATCGTGGTGGAGCATACCCTGACTCCGTTTGACATAAAGGACCTTTATTATTCCAACAGGGGGTCGATTTACGGCGTCGTATCCGACAGGTTCAGAAACCTTGCGTTCAAGGCACGCAAGCGCAGCAGAAAGTTTTCGAATCTGTTCTTCGTTGGCGGTTCCGTGAATCCAGGAGGAGGAATGCCGATGGTTGCTTTGAGCGGAATACAGGCAGCTTCGATGGTAGACAAGGTAGCAAAACACTGAGCGCAGGCTCACTGAATCGTACTTCGCTGTTTCTCCATAGTCAAATCAAGCTTTTTCAGTTTTTCAAGCTTCTCCTTTTGTTCCTCGATAACCACCTTCAGGCTGTCGATCTGCTTTTCACGTAATCGCACGACATACGCCAGGGATCTGCTCTTTTTAGAATCTTTCTGAAAAGCATTCTCCAGAGAATCCCGTTCGGCTCGCAGGCGTACCTGTGTTTTGAGCACCCGTTCCCAGTTCAGGTAGTAGAGTTTCCGTGTTTTGGAGATCCGGTAGAGAGTTGCCGCGTATGCATACGCCTGCTGGTAATCAGGATCAGGGTTATTCAGGTGAACACTCAATTCAAAGAGATCGGTGATAATCTCCTGGCGAGAAGGTCTCTGGTCTGTTGAGGAAGCTGAAGTGGTCGCGGTATCCAGCAGGAGCTTTTGCAGCCGTTTCATTTCTGCAGTGACTTCTTCACTGGAAAGGTTGATGAACTGTTCCGAAGGCCGTGGTTCGATAATCTTTACTTTAGTTACAACGGGAGGGGTGAAACAACCGCAGAAAAGAGCCAAAAGAAAAGCGACCAAAACGGCGCGTGTGTCCAGGCCGGGAATGCAAAATGGGACGTTCATGCTGCCTTTTTCCGTGGTCGCCCGCCACGTCGGTCTATCACCAGATTGCTCTTGGAAAATTTCTTGGCGTACTTTTTCAGCTCCGCAATGATCTCACCCACCTGGATATGGTTTTCGACATAGGATTTTTTGCTGTCCAGAGCTGAAATGGAAATGGTCATGATCGGGAATTTCAGAGTATCGCCCTGTCTGCTTTTGCTGATTATGTATCCGGTCTGAGCGTCATCGTGATCGTAAAACTGCGGGATTTCCCGGTCAAATTTTTCGATGATCTTCTCACAGACCTTGCGGTATCTGCCGGGGGTGGACAAGAACGCAAAATCATCTCCGCCAATATGGCCAACGAAATCGGCTTCATTCCCAAACTCCCTCGAGCAGGTTCTTATTATCTCGGCGGTTTTCTTGATGACATCGTTCCCCCGGCTGTATCCGTACCGATCGTTGAAGGGCTTGAAATTATCCAGGTCCATCATGCAGAATGCAAAAGCCTCCTTCTTGTCTATTTTCAGTTTCACTGCATTTTCTACGGCAATTCCTCCCGGTAAACGAGTTAGAGGGCTTGAATCCATGTAGATTTCTTCGAGCTGAATCAGGCGGTTTGCCATTTCGTTAAATGCAACCGAAAGCTCGCCCAGTTCATCATGGCTGGGAACCGATGGCAGATCGCGGAATTCACCGTTGGAGACCTGGTCGGTTGCCAGTTGAAGCGTGCGGATCGAGCGCACGGTACCATGGGTAATTACCGATGCCACTCCCACTGAGAGGATGACGCCCAGAATGGCGATGACCATGACTGATCTGAACGTGACCCGTCCAATTTCTGCGGCACGATGTGTTTTGTCGGTCTGGTTTCTTTTTGAAAGTGCGATCAGGTTCTTCAGAAGCGACATTTGATGGTCGAATGCCAGGCGGCGAAGTGAATCAGCATGAGCGAATGCAGAATCTTTCGAAGAGTCCTGAAGGGAAACGCCCCTTGTGAACAGGCTGTCGTAGGTCCCATGAATGCGCTTGAGCGAATCGAGGGCAGGAGTTTGATTTGTTTCGGATTGCATTCTGATCTGTTCGAGCGATTTGACAAACTCGCTCTCTCGCCCCTTGTAGAGGGAAAGCATATCCGGGGTGTGGAGAATCATGTAGCGTCGTCCATAGTTTTCCTGCCCAAGAAGCGTTTCCATCATGGTTTCGGCTGTTCTGTTCGCTGCAAGGTCCTTATTGATGATCTCGCTGTTGAGCCGGTCTACCTGGTTCAGTCGCGACAGGGTCAATAGAGTTATTACCAGTGTTACCAGAAGCACCGGCGCGTACCCGAGCAAGATTTTGGTACCGATCGTCACTCTCATACTGGTTCGGAGATGCCATCTTCCTGTGGGCAGTTGAAACGACAAATACACCCGGAAACAGAATGGTCATTCTGCGGGAATACCTCAGATACTTTAATTGTACTGGTTGTGACAGCAAAAGAAAAGAGAAACGGGAGCAGGAAGATGCGAAGTCGGAGAAGAGGGTTTGCGACTCGACTCCCGCGGTAGGAGTCTCCCTGCATAAGATCTGGCACTATATCCGCGATGCCCGATTTCTGCGAGCATGTCGGATATGCAGAATCTACAAGCTTATCTCGATGCCGGTCGTGAGCAGAAAACCGGTGCCTCTGAGGTCGATTGCGGGTTCTACGTCCGAGAGACTGACCATGAATTTCGTGCGCAGGAAAAGGCCGGCCGGCCAGGACGGCGGACGAATGGTCACTCCGGCCAGAAAATGCAGGCCGAACGCAGGATGCTGGAACCGCTCAACGATGCGCTCCAGAACATATCGAGTAAGCTCTTGCTCACTGAACTGCTGCTCAAGGGAGTCGAGATTGGTGCTGCCGTCCACCCGATTCTCAATGGCATCGGAGACAAATTCATTGGTCAGCACAGGGGTGGAAAAATGAAGCGAAAAGCCTGCTCCTCCCTGCATGTGGACGTTCTGAAAGCTGGGGGGTGTGTAACTCTTTATCCCGCTGAGGTCAAAATGCAGTTTCGCAAAAGGTGTCTTATCAATACCGAAGAAGCGCATGTTCTGGGATTCAAGCGTCGCCGGCTGCCGGGCCAACTCATAGAAATCCGGATTACCGGGATTGGAGGCCAATTCGTTGAAAGTGACATCATTCTGCACATCGATTGGATACCAGATAGCCCCGGTGTACTCCCAGGCCGAGAACATGCTCGAAAGCTGAATACGGTCGATGACCCATGGGAAATCGGCGAAAAGATAAGCATGTAACGCAACTACCTTCGGGCGAAAACCCGATCTCTGGACAAAAACCGGAATTTCACCGGGAAGTACTGTTAACTGGATTCGATCGGTAGTGATCCGCACGGTGTCGATCAAAACTCGATCACCCAGGCCCCGTGTGTCATCCATGCTCAGAGTCCAGTCTCTCCCAACCCCGATGCCGCCGCCGAAATCTGCCGCTGTGCTTGCTGCAAGAGCAAGAAGAATTGTCAGTATCGTTGGTGTTTTCATGCTTGATGGTTTTGCAAAAAGCGGGCCCATTCATTGACCATTCCCGGGAAGATGACGGCCCGAAGCTACCTGAAACTGCTCGGCCATGCCATGCGGCAACAGCACTGCTGGGGCATGCTTTTTGCGGTATAAAGAAGTTTTGCCTACACTTCCGCTTACAAGAACAAGACCGGTCAGAACACAATCAAAGGAGGGTGCGTGCTCAAAAGGGAATTTCGTTCCGGGGTATATGCAATGGGAGCAGTTGACTGGGATCGACGGTTGTTCGACTCTCTCATCCCGCTTCCCGATGGCACCAGTTACAATTCCTATCTGGTGCGCGGATCGGAGGCCACGGCGCTTATCGATACGGTTGATCCTGCCCGAAGTGCTACTCTCATGCATCAGCTTCGCGATGTCGACCGTGTTGACTATATCGTTTCCAACCATTCGGAACAGGACCACTCCGGCTCGATCCCCACCGTCCTGGAAAAGTATCCGTCAGCAACCGTTCTTGCCTCTCCCAAAGGAAAATCTTTGCTCGTGGATCATCTGCATGTCCCGGAAGAACGGGTGAAGGCAGTCAAAGACTCTGAAGAAGTCTCACTTGGTGACAAGACGCTGCGTTTTATCCATACTCCCTGGGTGCATTGGCCCGAAACCATGGTCACTTACCTTTTGGAAGAGCGAGTACTGTTTACCTGTGACTTTTTTGGATCCCATCTTTCAACTACCGATATGTTTGTTTCTGATAAGGCTGCGGTGTACGAAGCGGCGAAGCGGTACTTTGCGGAGATCATGATGCCATTCAGGGCAACAATCCGTAAAGATGTCGAGAAGGTTACCTCGCTGGAAGTCGACATTATCGCCCCGAGTCATGGTCCGATGTACGATCAGCCGGACTTCATAATCGATGCCTACCGCGACTGGATTTCCGATCGAGTCGAGAACACCGTCGTTATACCTTACATCACCATGCACGGAAGCACGCGGCTGATGGTTGAGTATCTGGTGAGTGCGCTTGCCAAGCGAGGGGTGAAGGTGCAGCAGTTCGACCTGGCGGTCGCCGACCTGGGAAAACTTGCCATATCGCTTGTGGATGCGGCATCGATCGTCATTGGGACCCCGACGGTCCATGTTCACCCGCACCCGGTTGTGTTCAATGCAGTCAACCTGGCGAACGCTCTTCGCCCAAAATTGAAATTCGCCAGTATCGTGAATTCGTATGGGTGGGGAAGCAAAGCAGTCGAAACGATCGCGGGGCTGATCCCCAATCTCAAGGTCGAAGTGCTCGATCCGGTGATCTGCAAAGGCGCACCCCGGGAAACGGATTATCAGGCGCTGGAAACACTTGCCGATTCGATTCAGGCAAAGCATGCTGAAGCAGGACTGGTCGAAAGCGCGGCGACTGCGTAGATATCGACACTGAGGTGGACGCCAATCATTGCGTTGCACTGAGTACGATGTTGTGGCCATTATGTCAATCATAGACGTAAAACAAGTCTTTCGTACAGTACACGCGACGCGGTTGCGGCATAATCATCCATGCGGGTCGGGCGGAGTGGTCTAAATTCCGTGCTGCTCCCGTCCGGTGGGCCCATCGAATGCCCGCGACGTCTTGAATGGTTCGAACTCGCCGCCTTTTGCCAGAGGGCGGGCTCTTTCCAGAAGCGCTTTTTCTTCATCGGAAGAAAGTGGCGTGAAGTTACGGGCGCTACCGATATTCTCCATCAGGACTTCTTCGGATGTGATTCCGGAAACCACGGTGGCAACGGGTTGTGACCAGGTGTACCGAAGAGCTTCCCGGGCTGAAATCGGGGTCCGCAGGAGATGGCCCCCGGCAAGGGATTTCATCGCAATGGAACCGATGTTTCTCTCCTGGAGGAGTGGCAATATGTGTTTCTGGAAACTGACGTAGTGCTGGTCCAGCACATTGACCGGCATCTGCACTGCATCCCACTCAAAGTCATGGTTGAGCATTTCCAGGAACAGCTCGGGGTCCTTATGGCCGGTAAACCCGATAAACCGCACTTTACCCTCCTTTTTTGCCTGCACGGCCGCTTCGATTCCGCCGTTTTGAGCAAAGATCTCTTTCGGGTCATCCTGGTAGATAATCTCGTGAAACTGCCACAAATCGATGACATCGGTGTTGAGCCGTCGAAGACTGTCTTCGAGATGGCGCATTGCCGTTTTCTTGTCTCGTCCATGATGCTTGGTCATCAAGAAGGCCTTCTCCCGGTAACCATTTTTGAGTGCCTTTCCCATCCGCTTCTCGGAAAGCCCCTCGTGGTACTCCCAGGCGTTATCCATGAACGTAATGCCTTCATCGATTCCCTTACGGATAATTTGAACCGCTTTCTGATCGGAGGGGAGTGCACCCACATGCCATCCGCCAATCCCGAGAATGGAAACCTTTTCCCCGGTTTTGCCAAGCGTTCGCATGGGAATACTTGCAGTTTTCATGGTTTCCCCGAGAGCGGGCACTGTAGAAACGCCCAGAGCGCATGCTCCGGCAGCACTCTTCTGAAGAAAATCTCGTCTGGTGACCATAGTAGTTTCTCCTCCTCCCCTGATGGTGATGGCATTGATTCAGGCAATCTGTATGCCATACACTGTTGCCGTTTTCTCGTAAAGCCGATGTTCCACCCGAAAAGGGGTTCGTAAGTTGCAAGTGAAAAAGCCCTAAAAAACAGAATGCTCAGGATTTCTACATGAATATGGAATCACATAGGATTCACCCCGCTCGGGTGAAAAGGCTTAATCAAAAGAATCCGTCCGATGGCGATTATGTGCTGTACTGGATGCAGCACTGTCAGCGGGAACAAGAAAATCATGCGCTTGAGTACGCAATCGAGCAGGCAAATCTGTTGAGCCTGCCCGTTGTTGTGTGTTTCGGACTGGCCGTTGATTACCCGGAGGCAAACCTCCGGCATTACGCCTTCATGATCGAGGGGCTCAGGGACGTGAAATCCGACCTGCACAAGCGCACAATACCATTCGTAGTACGGCAGGGATTTCCGCCCGAAGTCGCGCTGCGGCTTGGGAGAAGGGCTTCGGTGATTGTATGTGACCGGGGGTATCTTCGGCACCTCAGAGATTGGCGGAGAATCGTAGCCAAAGAAGCCTCCTGTGCGGTTATCCAGGTTGAGAGCGATCTGATCGTTCCGGTAGAAACCGTTTCGCAGAAACGGGAGTATGCCGCGCGCACGTTCCGGCCCAAAATATCGAAACTGGTTCCGAGATTTTTAGATCCACCGGTGCGACTCGCTGTGAGCCGGAAAACCGCCGCATTTTCACTGAGCGGCATGGACATCGACGACAACGGTGTTTTTGACGTGCTGAGCGTATCCGAAGAAGTGAAGCCAGTGCCGATGTTCAGAGGAGGGGCGAAAGCAGGATATCGCATATTGAAGGAGTTTATCCGGAAGCGTCTTGAGGATTATGCACATACGCGAAACCAGCCGCAGACAGATAATGTCTCTCACATGAGCAAGTATCTTCATTTCGGACAGATTTCTCCCGCTGCCGTTGCCCGTCTTGTTCAAGGGTCCCCAACCGCATCCAGACAAAATTCGGCATCATTTCTGGATGAGCTTATTGTCCGAAGAGAGTTGACGTACAATTTTGTCTACAACACG
>JBEPYC010000150.1:0-9180 GCA_041641555.1 Chitinivibrionales bacterium
CTCGCAACGGTAACTTCAAAAAACAGACTAACCGAGGTCCCCAGGTTACGGCATAGAACGCATACCTAAACCGCTGTTCGGTGTAAAAAGATGCAATCTCGGAGCATTGATCGCCCTTTCAAGCGCTTAATGGATTAATATACTTACAAGGGTGTTCGCTCACCGGACAGGCGTATTCATATCGTTTCTCCCACGTTTATTCGTTTTCCCGGCAGAGCGTTCCCCCTGCATACCACTATTTACGCGATAAATCAGGCAGGTTGGAGTTATTGCTATGTTTCGAATTATCCTTGGTACGTTCCTGTTTCTTTTTTTGCTGTTGTCCTGTACTGATCCAGCAGGTGTATCCGGTCCCAAAGCACCAGCGCCCGCCGTAGATTTGGTTGGAAGAGTCGTGAATCTCGATGGTGTGCCAATTTCCGGAGTAGTTGCCAAGCTGCTTATGTCAGGGATAAGCGACACCACCGATACCACCGGACAGTTCTCTGTGTTCACTGATAATCCGGAATTCACCGATACAACCGATTCCCTGCTGCTTTTAAAAAACGGCCAGCGGGTTTTTCTCAGAGCGATCTCACAACTGCATGATACTCTGGAAGATATGACACTCAAACAACACATGGTGAAAACCGGGATCAATGCCTGCAGCGAATTGGCCTCGCAGGTGAGCGCGCATTTTCTCAGCAGAGACACTTCCCCTCTTCCCCAACAAAGCAGCATCGGTATGCGTTATAGCGACTCAGCCGATGCTTACATCGGGACGTTCTACATGCCATTTGTGGACTCTCAGCAGCTATGGGATGTATTTGTCGAGTCTCACGATTCCCTTGCAAGGCTGACCGGGCGGAGTGACACCATGCTCTTTTCGGGAGTAGTAAATACCATCACCCTGTCGAATCTGGATGCCTGCAGTGCTCTTCCTCGGGTTCATGCGGAAGCACCCGCGAGCGTTGCGACGGGAGACAGCTTCGTTGTTTCCGGCAATGGGCGTGATCTACAGGGGGGGTTCATACAGCTATACGAATGGGATGTAGGTGCCACGGGTACATTTCAGTATTCCACGACAGACAGCGTCATTACCGTACAGGCACCCGCTCAGGAATCAAGCGGTCTTCTGTCGTGTGTCGTCCGGGTGACCGATAATGATGGAAATTATGGTTTCGACACAGTCGTTGTTTCCCTCATTGAGCGGAGCGGGCGCATGTTCAAGATTGCAGCAAAGGACACCTCTTTTCTCATGGGAAACAGTCGCGGTGCATGGAACGAGAAACCGGAGCACCTGGTAACCTTTACCTACGATTTCTGGATGGACAGCACCGAAGTCACCAAAGCAGTGTATAGCTCGGTAATGGGCCAAGCCTACTCTGATTTCCAGCCGCCATGGGAGGAACCCCTCACCGGAACCACCGGCATGGAGCCTGTCACCGAAGTCAACTTCTACGATGCCATACTCTACTGTAACACTTTGACAAAACAATCGGGAAGTGCCGATACCGCTTACACATATGCAGAGCAGTTCTATTCGCCGGGCAATGGTTCCTTTCTGGAGGGACTGGAAATCGATATTCACTCCAGGGGTTTTCGTCTTCCAACCGAAGCAGAATGGGAGTATGCATGCAGAGCCGGCACATCCACGAACTATTACTGGCGTGGAACGGGCTCTTCCTTTGCCTGGTTCAAAGGAAACTCGGGAGGTACGCTGCATCCCGTTGCTCAGAAAAAGCCAAATGCATTTCGTCTTTACGATATGAGCGGCAATGTGCGTGAGTGGTGTAATGATCGCTACGGAGCCTACCCCGATTCATCGGTACAGGACCCGACGGGAAGCCGGAGCGGTTCATTCCGGGTTGTTCGTGGAGGGTCCTTTGTTCATGACATGAAGGAACTTCAGTCGAGTCGGAGAGACAGCTACGGCCCGGGGTCGCGGACTTTTGAAATCGGATTCCGCGTTGTCCGTCGAGCTGAGTAACCGGGGTGTTGGGGAAACGGTCCCATCGGAGCGCGATGTTTTCAGTAATGACGCACCTGTCGATACTGGACTCTGCAACCCGAAGATATGTGCACTACGTTTCCAAAATCTCCCGGGCTTGTGTCTCCAGCACTTCGGCTAATGCCCTATGGGCATCAGGCTCCAGGTGAACACCATCACGACGGCTGGATTGGATCACCGTCCCGGCATCGAAAAAACGGTATCCTCGATTCCTGGCTATTCGGCCGAAAACCTTCCCGAACTGTTCCGACTTGGCCTGGCCGCCGGTAAGTATCGGGTTGTCCTTTTCGTGAATCGGGGGTGGCGCCACCAGGAGCGCTTCCGGATCCTTTCCATCATACCCACATGTACTTGTTCTTACCGCATGCACAAGCTTGGCTGCCGAAAGCGCGATTTCGTTGGCACTCACTGAAAACCTGCTCTTCAGGTCGTTTGTACCGAGCATGATAATTACCAGATCGAGCGGAAGGTGCGAGATCAGGCAGGGGATCAGATACTTTATGCCATTGCGATACTCCTCGATCGGGTCATCCCAGACAGTCGTTCGCCCGCAAAGTCCCTCTTCGATAATTTCGTATTCAGCACCCAGCCTGGTTTGCATAACACGCGGCCAGCGAGTATCCGTTTCGTATCGTTTACCGCTGACAGGTTCCATTCCCCAGGTATTGGAGTCACCAAAACAAAGTATTCTTCTCATTGAAAAACCTTTCTGGTCAGATCAACCGGGAAAGAAGATGATGCGACTCGGCACCTCCTGTGGTCGGTGCCTCCCTGCATAAGACGCTGTAAAGATTTGCACGCGCACCGCAAACGGCGGTACGCTTACAAATACAGCGTCTAAAACGGTACGGCTTGGTTTACTCCTCCCCAGATAACGTGCCATACGATATCTGCCCAGAAATGAATCCCTACAGCTGCAAGTAGTCCGGCACTTCTGAGATATGCAGCGCAGAAAATCGAAAGAACGCCGTTGAGGAGAATCAGTTCTCCCCAGAGGGCGGTTGGGATACTGCTGAACGATTCCAGTTCGAACAGCAGAACAATCGAGGGGATGTGCGCAAGCGTAAAAAGAAGCCCCGAAAGAGAAACTCCAATCCAGAAAACGGTATTCCGGTATCTTCCCCGGAGTGCCACAGAGGAAACAATCCATGTCCAGAGGGAAAGAAAAAAGAGTCGGAATGCAATTTCTTCACCTATGCCGGCGGAAAGCGATGCAACCAGAGATGTCGGAAATGGCGGATGAGGAAGTGGTCCCAGGGGATGGAACGAACTCAGTACGGCATCGGCACCTGCAAAGAAAAGTCCGAGCATGCAGCCGACCAGAAAAGGTTCAACAAAACGCTTATTGCTCGATATATTCCGATCAAGAATCGAGGCAAAACCAGCTTTCTTGGAAAGCTTCGCGCCTGCTAAGGCCAGGCATCCATAAAGGATGAGAGACGCCAATGCAGAGGCCGCAGCCATAACCGGGCGCGATGCAGGGAGTTGCCTGCCCAGATCGATGCCCTGAGGAAGATACACTCCCAGTGCGGAGGAAAGCGCCAGAAGAATCAGAAGAAGGCCATAGGTTCTCTGTGAGTTATCAAAACGAATCATCAGCGCGCAGATGACTCCTGATTGGTGTGATCCGTACTGCCCTCGGGCTGCGAGGAAAACGAAGGATTGGGAGGGTGATAATGAACATGCACTCGGCGCATGTACTCGATCCCTTCATCCAACGCCTCTTCGACCTCTGTAGCTATCGCATCTCCCTGAGCAACGCTCAACTCCCCATTGATGCCGATCGTGAGATTGGTGACCAGATACGGGCCAAACCGGTGAACCTGAACCTCTTCTACTTGCTGTACCCCGGAGATAGGCGCGACGATTTCAGTGATACGCCCACGGAGAGTGTTTCCGGGTATTGTGTCCATGAGGTCGGCGGTGGAATCCTGAAGAATTTTGATTCCGGTGCGTAGTATGATCAGCGAAACGACCGCCCCAACGAGCGGATCGATCCATGAAAATCCGATTCGGCCGAACGCTATCCCGACAGTCGCGGCAGCGGCCGAAAAAACGTCGTTGCGATGATCGTAGGCGAGAGCGAAAACCGCGGCATTATTGCTCCTGGCCGCTATCTTACGGGTCCACAGGGTCAGTCCGATTTTAACAACCACCGTTGCCAGGGCTACCCACAAGGCGATAAGCGAAGCACCTCCGAATTCGGATGCACCCGTAAGCAGCTTATAAACACTGTTGACGGCATCCCAGAAGATGGCGATGGCTGTGGTTACCACAAAAGAGCCGATGACCAGAGCCGCAACATTCTCGATCTGCTGATGACCGTAGGGGTGCTCCGGGTCCGGTGGCTTTCCGGCCACGCGCATGAATATGCTGACAACAATGCCATAGGCGACATCAGAGGTGGAGTTGATGCCATCGGCAAGCAGTGCAGGGCTTCGTCCAACAATACCGACACTGGTTTTGAGCGCCGCAAGTATCGCATTGGAGACGAGACCGACATTGACCGCGCGGGTATCCCGTTTTCTTCGTGCTTCAGTTGGCATGCGAATTTCTCTAAAAAAGACCTCGGGCGAAATAGAAAAACGCCTGTATTTCAAAAAGAGATGCAGGCATACGAAGACAACAAAAATCGTTTACGAGATCCGGTACAGGGGAAATTAATTGGACTTGTATGAGGTTTTGCTAAAAAAGCGCGAAGTGAACGACCACCCGGAAAGATTGGCGGCAGGGGCACACGGTGAGCAGGTCCGAAAGAATCTCGCAGTGTATACGTGCTTTTTGTCGACTATAACACCAGGGAACATCATGCAAAAGACGAGAATTTGTATGAGGCACGGATGGCACCGCACTACCGGGTTATCTTTTCCTTGCTGGGAAGCACATCGATAACCTTGTCCAGATTCGTGATCTCGATCAGCCGGTTCATGTACGCATCGGGCTGAGTGTTCTCGTTAAGCAGTACCAATCGGCGTTTCGCCCCCTGGAGCATTTTATGGTGGTAGATTATGACTCCAAGGCCATGGCTATCGATATAGTCGGCGTTGCTCAGATCTACAATGATTGTTGGAGAATCGCCGTTGGAGACATCTTCGAGAGCGTCTTGAAGCTTTTCATCTCCTTCGCCTCTTATCTTTCCATGCAGCTCCAGTACGGGCATGCCTCTGTGCTCGGTTCTTTTCAGGTCTATTGACATAGATATCCTCCTGGAGAACAGTGCCCTTTTGGCGCTGTGGTGGTGGCATTCACGGTGTCGTAATCAAAAGAGGCCAGAACAGGAAGCACTTTCGAGAGGCCGGTAGTCTTAAACAGATTGCGCATGTATGAGTTCGCGTGCGGGTTACGGTTTACGATAACCAGCCGCTGACCATCGGACTGAAGTGTCGAATGAAAAAAAACCAGAATCCCTACTGCCTGGCTGTCCAGATACTCGGTGTCGGTCAAATCGAGGACAATCGCCGTGGGAGACTGCTGCGCGGTCGTTCTGAGCGCACGAGAGAACTGGGCGATATTGAGCTCCATGACCGCCCCGGAGATTCTGAGAACCGGAATTCCATCCCGTATATCCTTTTGTAAACCAAAGCTCATCGAAGTACCTGTGCCTCCAACGTTATGAGAGGGCATAGACTGCAAGGAAATTATACCTCCTCTGAACGGTACTTGCAACAGCTTCGGCAGCTATTTTCAGAGGGGGCTACTCCGAAGCCAGGAACTGTTGGAAATCCGAGTGTGTCCGTTCCATGCGCTGATGTATTTCCTTCAGAAATTGATCGCTGCTTGTTTTGGGGCCCATGGCCCGCCTGGCAAGGGCCGAAAGCGACTCCGATCCGATCGGGAGGGTATGAGTCTGGCGATCCTCGAGCAGTTGCAGGTAGTGTTCTACGCGGCGGAGGAATACGTAGTCGGTTCTGAGTTGGTCACCCAGGCTCCTGGAAAGGCTCCCGGCAGATTTGAGCAGATCGATTGCAAGCAGCGTGTTGCCCTGAACCAGGTTGATCTTCCGGTTGTTTTCCTTCAGTTGCAGCCCCTGCACCAGAAACTCTATCTCGCGAATGCCCCCAAGGCCATTTTTGACGTCAAGAGTCTGAGAAAGCTGGTACTTTTTGAGCGCTTTGCCACGCATACGAGAGATTGATCCGGCGATTTCCTTCGGTTCAAACGGGCGGGCCAGAAGCTCGTGCACGGAGCGGCACAGGCGGAGACCCAGGTCACGGTTTCCCGCTATGGGTCTGAGTTTAAGAAGTGCCTGGATTTCCCAGAAGGAGGCATTTTTCGAGTAGTATTCGAGAATACTGGGTATGCTCTGAGCAATCGAGCTTGCACTCCCGAATGGACGGAGACGAAAATCCACACGATATGCAAAACCGAATGGCGTGTATTTGGTGAGATCCGAAGCGGTGCGTTCCAGTAGTGTGGAATACAACTCACGAATGGGTGTTTCCGACTTCGTCTGTTTGGAAAGCGTGAATTCTTCGTATGCCACCAGCAGGTCGACATCGGAGCTGTAATTGAGTTCATCACCTCCGAGTTTTCCGAAAGCCAGCACGCTGAGATGATCAAGGAACGCATGCTGCATCGATTCATGGAGCTTTCCATCCCTGATAAGAAGGTAGGTCTGCCTCCGCAGTGCCGCTTCGATAATCGATTCGGCCAGCACCGATAAGTCATGGGTCACGGCCTGAATTGGCATGCGCAAAACGACATCGCGAGTGCCAATGCGAAGTATTTCGCGCCGACGAAATCGTCTGATGGCATTTAGCCAGCTCTCGTGATCCGCGCATTTCTGCGAATGTGCGAGCAGCTCTCCCAGCATGGTCTTGGTAGTACGGACCTGGTGAAGGTTCTCGGGTACGATTGCCCAGTCAAGAAACTCCGGCTCGCGGATCAGAGTATCGGAAAGGAACTGGCTGACAGAAAAAATGCTGAGCAGAATCTCAAGGTGAGTGGGCTGTGAAAGCAGGCGTTCGTAATGCTTGTGTCGGTCATCGATAGTGTCGGCAAAACGTTCCCAGTTGTTGAGGGCCATGTCGGGATCCGGACGGAACCGGAGGATATCGCAGGCAAGAACTGCGAGCTTGGAAAAGAGTTCCCGCGTATCCCCGTGGCCGGCCAGACTGCGAAGATTTGTGTAGGCGCGTTGGGGAGATGAAAACCCGGATCGTATTAGTACCTTTTCGTACACTTCCGGGGAAATGGACTCTGAAAGGATGAGGTCGGCCGCGTTGCCGATCGCTCCGCCGGGAAGTGAGTCTCTGCCGAAATGTCGCTCTACGAAGCGGCGCACTACAGCGGTGTGCGAATCAAAGTCCATTCGAAGGCGCCGGGCGGGGCTGAAACCCCCGGTGTCTTCATAGTCCATGCGGCGCGCCAGGTGGGCGAATTCCAGCGAATCGGCATCGGGCAGAAAAAGGTCGTTTGCATTTCCACGCAGCATGCGGAGGCCATTGATAAGGCGACGAAGAAACCCGTAGGCATCGATAAGTCCCTGGCTTTCTTTCTCGGAGAGAACGCCGGCATGTGCCAGCTCGGAAAGACCACGATGAAGCTCCGGGGAGCGAAGCGTTGTACTCCCGATACCGTGGATAACCTGAAGGATCTGTACGTCGTATTCCAGATCGACCAGGGCGCCGGGGCTGAATTTGGCATTGAGAACACCCGGCCTGGTTTTCTGTTCGAATTGTTTGTTACGAAGTGCGCGGATTTGCTCGAAATCGATTGCCGAGGGAGAGTAGACGTAATCGTCGCGGATTCGTTCGATCTGCTCTCCAAGCTGGGTGTCTCCTGCAACGTGACGCAGGCGTACCAAAGCCAGGCGTTCGTAGGCGTGTGCGGTCCCGCCAGGTCCGTAATAGCGGCAAAAATTCTCTACGCTGCAGGCAAGCGGACCATCTTTCCCGAATGGGCGAAGTCGCAGATCAAGTGTGAAAATGCCTTCGCGTTTTGCTTCGATTCCTTTGGTGATCTGCTTTACCAGCCGGTCGAAAAACTCGGAATTCTTGATACCGTTGGGTCCGCGGGTGGTTCCGCTGTCGCTGTATACAAAGAGAAGCTCTATATCCGAAGCATAGCCCAAGGCCTTTCCTCCCATTTTACCTAACCCAAACACCGCCGCCCGTGCAGGAAGTTCTCCTACAGTCTGAGGGCGTCCGAATCGACCGGCCAGATGGTCCCAGGTAAGATCGAACGCATATTCGATTACCAGCTGGGCCAGGGAAGTGAGGCGGTTGGAAAATGATGCAAAGTCGATCGAAGGGTCAAGAAGGTGGTCAAGGTCGATCTGGAATATCTCGCGATTCTTGAACTGGTTCAAAGCGGCCATTTTACCGGCGTAGTCATGTGCCCCCGAAAGCTGCTTCTCAAGCGCTGGGCGAAGCTGGTCGGGAGGAAGTGAGAAGCGCTTACTGGAATGATCCGACGTAAGAAGGGGGAGAAGGTTTTCGTATTGCAGCCGGATGAAATCTTCCCAGAGGAACTCGCTTGCGCCGAGTAAGCGAGCGAGGTCATCCAGTACCTTTGGTTCCGACAACAACTGCATCCAGTGCCCCTCCTCCCGGGCTTCGGCGATATCCCGCACGATATGCTCAAACCGCAGAAGGGCATTGTACGGGTCGGGGGCACCTCCGAGAAAGTGAGTGAACTGCTTGGTAAGGAGAACAGATAGACGAATGCGATCGAGGAGGTGAGGATCGGAAATCGGCTCACCGCTGCTGGTGGCAAGATCGATTGTATCCTCAACCCTGCTGTCCAGAGTGCGTATATATACAGTTTCAATCGAGACACCATTGAGTGACAAAGCATTGGCAAGAGAGTAGAGAAACGCGGGAGTGTCCTGGGAAACCGCCCGAAGTCGTGTTGTTTTCTCCGGTGTGGTCTCGAAATCGATCTCCACGGGAAACAAGGTTTTCTGTCGATTTCTGCTGATTTCGGCCAGACGGACCGCGACCATCTCATTGACCCTTTTGCGTACCGCCCCCAAAGGGTCTTCCTGTTCTTTTTCGAGAATCGAGATCATCTCGACCAATGCCGACTGGAAGCGGGCATGCCAGTCCTCGAATGATTCCAGGGTAGCAAGGAACCCCGAAAAATGGTCGACAATTTTTCGGTTCCGCCGTAGACTGGGTTGTACCCGGTGCCGCATCGAACGTCGGAACGTCAATGATGTCTTTCGTACAGGGCCCGGGTCCGCTGCG
>JBEPYC010000151.1:0-9148 GCA_041641555.1 Chitinivibrionales bacterium
CAGATTCTACGTTGGTTGCCGCCACTGGCTTTTCGGAGCGCTTTTGTTCGGGCACCGAAATCGCCCCTGCACTCGTTCCTGCGGGTTTTTCATCCGAGCTTCGTTTCTGCGTAAAACCATACTTGGCACCGAGTGTTGATTTTTCGATCTGACTTGCAGCAAGCGTCCGAAGATAATAGGTCGTCTTGAGCCCCTTATGCCATGCAGCCCGATAGATCGTGTCGAGCATTTTCCCCGATGTCCCGTGCATGAAGACATTGTGCGACTGGCTCTGATCGATCCACTTTGCCCGTTGGGCGGTGAGCGCTATCAACGTCAAGGGGTCGATCTGGAAAGCTTCACGATGGAGTTTCTTGATGTCTTCGGGAATACTCGCGATCCGATCGAGATTTCCATCGTGGTATTTCAACTGCTGCAGCATGTCTTCGTTCCACAGCCGCCGTTTTTTCAGGTCCCGCACCAGATACCTGTTCACGATGGTGAACTCTCCGCTGATATTTGCCTTGACATAAATGTTCTTGTAGATAGGTTCGATCGATGGATAGCAGCCTGCAATGGTCGCGATAGTGGCAGTGGGCGCAATCGCCATCGTATTACTGTTGCGCATGCCGTACCGGCTAATCCGCTCTTTTACGACATCCCAGTCAAGCCGCTCGTACCGGTCGACTTCGACCGGAACTCCCCGCTCCTTCTCCAGAAGTTCGATTGTTTCAAAGGGAAGGATGCCGCGGCTCCATTTCGACCCTGAAAAGGATTCGTACGCACCGCGTTCCCGAGCAAGCTCCGCAGAATTCAGTATCGCATGATAGCTGATGAATTCCATGAGCGTATCACAAAACGTCACTGCACTTGCCTGTTCAAACGAGATTCGCAGCTCGAACAATGCATCCTGGAGACCCATCAGCCCAAGTCCCACAGGTCGGTGTCGAAGGTTTGCATTTCGGGATTCCGCGGTAGGATAAAAGTTCAGATCAACGACATTATCGAGCATTCGCATGGCTGTCGCAATCGTTGATGCCAGCTTTTCATGGTCAAACGACGTACCATCGATATGCCGGGCCATATTGAGCGAACCGAGGTTACATACCGCGGTTTCATCTTCCGAAGTATTCAGGGTGATCTCCGTACAGAGGTTGGAGCTGTGTACCACTCCCCTATGGTCCTGGGGGGAGCGAACATTACAGGGGTCTTTGAACGTAATCCACGGGTGCCCCGTTTCGAAAAGACGGGTGAGCATTTTTCGCCACAGTGTGGTGGCGTCGATCTGTTTGTGCTTTCGGAGCAGCCCTGCTCGCGCCTGTTCTTCGTACCACACGTATCGCTCTTCGAATGCACGCCCGTAAAGGTCATGGAGATCAGGCGTCTCCTCCGGTGAGAACAAGGTCCAGGTCCCTTTCTCCTCGACACGCTTCATAAACAGGTCGGGAATCCAGTGCGCCGTATTGAGATCGTGCGTGCGGCGCCGTTCATCGCCGGTGTTTCTCCGAAGGTCCAGGAAATCTTCTATGTCCAGATGCCAGGTCTCCAGATAGGCGCAGGTGGCCCCCCGCCGCTTCCCACTCCGATTGATCGCCATCGTGACATCGTTGGCAATTTTGAGAAACGGCACCACCCCCTGACTATCCACACCTGTGGACTGAATACGTGCCCCCATGGCCCGAACCGGGGTCCAGTCATTTCCCAGTCCGCCGGACCACTTGGAGTACTGCGCATTGTCGCCAAGGCACTTGAAGATGTGCTGAAGATCATCGTTAATCGTTGTCAGGTAACATGAACTGAGCTGTGGATGATTCGTTCCGGCATGAAACAACGTGGGGGTCGAGGGGACAAACCGAAGTTGCGACATGACGGTGTAGAATTCGATCGCGCGATTGTCTCGATCTTTTTCATGAAGCGCCAGGCCCATGGCTACCCGCATCCAGAAGGATTGCGGCAGCTCCATCCGCCTTTCGTCTTCTTTGAGAAGATAGCGCTCATACAGTGTCTGAAGACCGATGTACCCAAGGAGTCCATCGCTATCGAGCACGAGGGATTCGGCAAGGCGCTCCAGGTCGAATGTGCGCATGTGCGGGTGAAGCAACCCCTTTTCGACACCAGTATGAATTCCGTTAATGAAGGAGCTCCGGTACTCACTCAAGAATGTATACTCATTGACCGAGACACCAATAACCTGTTTGTAAATTCGCTGCAACAGAAGCCGCGCAGTGACGGTTTCGTAGGCGGGATCACGCTCGATGTAGGCGGCTCCGGCCAGCACCATGGCCTTTTCCAGGTCCCCCGTCCCGATCCCATCGAAAATGTTGCGCAACGTATCGCGTGCCAGGACATCGGCCGACACCGACTCCTCAAGTCCCGCGCAGGCACGAAGCAACGTCTTGCGGAGCTTATCGCTGTCAAAGAGCACCGAGCGTCCATCGCGTTTATTCACCGTCAGTTTGCCCAGCCGTGCACGATGTGCTGTTTCTTCCGATATGGCCTCACGTGCCTTTTCCCGCTGGGCCCGGTACAATATGTAGGCTTTGGCAATATCATAGAGTTCATGACGCATGAGATGTTTTTCCACGATATCCTGCACATTTTCGACATTGGGGTGAATGTCCAGAAAGCGCTCCCGGATTTCCGCATCCACATCGGCTACTACCCGCTCGGCAATGTCACCGGAAAGCTCCGGACGGTTTGCCGAAATCGCTTTGCCAATCGCCCGAGTTATGCGACCGAGATCGTAGGGAACGACCTCCCCATTTCGCTTCACCACCATCAATTCCGCCATAGTCCCTCCCCTGCGGGTATTGTTTACCATTCCTGTTAACAAGGCCACAAGATATAGTATAATTGCACTCCACATATAGTGGCAAGATCTTTTTTACTTTTATGCGGATCGTTGCAGGAGATGCAGAGGAATTGGGGGATTAGGGAAGTCTGAGGGTTCGCGTTTTTCAGAGGGGCTTGTTGTAGTCTGCCACCGTTCCGCAGAATGCACGCTCGTTTGCTTCCTGATTACTCTTGGAGATAACGATTCTCGCTGTCGAGTTCCCTTCGATCCCTTTCAGAATGAATCTTCCTGGTACATCGACAACAAAAAAAGGTCGGGCGAAGGAGGGGAAATACTGGAGCGCGCCATGGGTGCCCCAGAACTGAATGAACGCCGAGGTAATCGGCTCATCGAAGGTAGCTTCTTTCATGAGGGTGCCATCGAAACAGTCTTCCAAATGGCGCAAGCACACTACTCTCATATGCGTATCCAATGCGGTCAAAGTGCCTCGGCAACCTGCCGGAGAGCATCGCCAACCGTTTCAATCTCCTGATCTGTCGTGAACGCCGACGGACTCAGGCGAAGCGTACCTTCGGGGGGAGCCCCTATATGTGGAAAGATCAGCGGGGCGCAATGCAGTCCTGCGCGGGATGTGATTCCAAATGACTCCTGAAGCAGAAAACAGAGATCCGATGCCGCCATTGCTCGAAGCGATACACTTACGATTCCCGCCTGGCGTGGTCCGGGTGGTGGTCCATACACAGTGCACCCATCGAGTGCGGTGAGTATTTCGTGCAAGCGGGCTGCGGCACTCCGGGACGTATGCCGGCAGCCGGGTCTTCCGTTGTGATGAAAAGTAAGTCCCGCATGCAATGCGGCGATACCAACGTAGTTTGGTGTGCCGGCCTCATATTTTAAAGGACGACCACCGGGCTGGAATGGGTTCTGTGACTGGATCCCCGTTCCCCCCGACATCAGAGGATCGAGGGATACGCCTTCTCGCAGAAGCAATACACCGGTGCCCGAGAGCCCGAACAAACCTTTATGTCCTGCCACCGCCACCATATCCGCGCCAAGCTCCTTGAAATCGAGTCTGTTTTCTCCGGCCCACTGGGCGGCATCGATGAGGACCGCTGCTCCACTTTGGTGTGCCAGGGCAACCAGGGCTTGAATATCCACAACGGCCCCGGTAACGTTAGAGCAGGCCGATACCACCACCAGCGATGCGCCTTTGGAAAGCTCTCGAGAAAGATCATCCGGGTCGATAGATCCTTCGGGCGTGCAGGGAAGCAGCACTAACCGGATGCCCTGATCCCGTTGTAGTGTTCGCAGGGGCCGAAGAACCGAATTGTGCTCGATAGTCGTAGTAATCACCCGATCACCGGGCTGAACATATCCGGCAATGGCAAGATTGAGGGCATGAGTCGCCCCGCTTGTGAAAATGACTTCGTTCTCCGAACGTGTGCAAAAATGGTGCGCTACCGCGCGGCGACACTGCGCAACGATATCATGCGAAGATGGCGCCGCACTCCGCCCCGATTCCGCGGGCAGAGCACGTGCCGTTTCGGAAACGGTTTGCACCACGATTTCAGGCTTGGGCCAGGAAGTCGCGGCATTATTCAGGTATATCATGAGGCACGAGTGATTATGAACTCCCCGTAGGGATGGCCAAGCTCGATTCCGCGCGTCTGCTCGCACTTGAATGTTCCGTATCCATTGGGGTAAGGACTCCCGTAGGCGATATCCATGAATGCCCGACTCACGCCCCGTATCATGAACGCAATTGGTTTGGATGTACGAAAGGTATCTGCGATTTCGCACTCATAGTAGTTATGGGCATGAATGACCATACGCTGGTTCGGAACGAGCTCCACTATTTCGGCGTTTGCCCAGCCCCAGCCCGTAAAGACAGCAAAGGCACCGTGGAGAACATCTTCGGGTTTCTTTTCGATCATTGGCCCGACAATAGCGTTGAACTCCTCCGAGTTGATAATTCCCCAGCCGGTGTGATAGCCGCATTCTCCCGCCGCATTTTCAAGGCCTTGGGCGACTTTCTCAAAGTGCGCATCGCCTGCAGCTTTCAGCAACTTCTCGGTAAACGTATTCCAGAAATTGGTCGGAAGAAACTGCACCAGCACGCCAAAGGCAGGAATCAGGCCATCGGCATTTCCCTTGACCTTGATTTGCGACAAATCTGCTACCGCCTTTTTCCTGTCGATTGCCATCCTCAGGCTCCTTTCCGTGCAAGAGCGAATTCAGAAACCGAATCTCCCTTGACAATGCTTCGGTTTTCGGTCACCGAACAGCTTCCTATTGGCAATCCGGCAATAACCGAAAATGCACCTGCCAGGTAGCCCTGCCCGATAAAGTTAACACTTTCGGGGCTCTTACCCCATTTCGACATCCATCCTTCATCCACATGAGCATGCCTCATGAGCCCCGAGCCTCCCGAACTCGTCATACGAAGTTCGAGTTTCCCCAGACCCATCAGCCCGAAATACTCTTCGGCAACCGCAACCTTTTCATCCATCGCCGTTATCGCATGCGTAATGAAGTACTTCTTGAGGATCAGATAGGATGCCTCTTCCATTGCCTCGAACAGCAGATTCGGGCCTCCAATCGATTTCATTGAAAGCGCGAGTTTCGTGAACAATCCGGCATAGTGGTGACAGTGCAGCACGGATATGTCGTTGTTCACATACTGCAGCATTTTGACATCATCGAATCGCTGATCAAACACACATTCTTTCATACATTTCCACCTTTTAACGAGAACTTGCGGCCAGGCGCATTGATCGTATTGCCACATTCCCAAGTCTGTTCACTGCATCGACCATTCGGAAACGGTTCTTGTTGGTTTCATCCACTGCGTCTTCGACTCGCCCCGTAACATTCAGTAACGAAGCAATTGCTTGCTCGATCTCACGATTGGCCTCTGACTGCTGTGATGTCGACTGCTCGATTTCTCGGTTGATTTCCACAAGTGAATCGAGGGTGCGGTTGATCTCCTCTGTTGCGCTGGCCTGTTGTGTAGCTGCAACCGATATCTGCGTAGTCATATCCACGGACTGCTGGATATTCTGGGAGATTTCAGAATACCCGGAGAGCGCCTTTTTCGCGGCATCGGACACCGACCGTATGGTTTCCACCGTATTGCCAATCAGGTCACCGATTTCGTTTGCGTTTTCATCGGTCTGACGAGACAGACTTTTGATTTCTGCCGCCACTACGGCAAAGCCCTTCCCTGCTTCGCCGGCACCGGCTGCCTCGATCGTTGCGTTCAGGGCAAGCAGTTTTGTCCGGTCCGCAATGTTTGAGATCACCGAAACGACATCGGCAATCCGGTTGGAGGACTTCTCCACGCGCTGAATCTCATCGGTTAGCTGCCGGATGAGCACATCGCCAGATTCGGCAAGTGATCCCAGATTCGATGTAGCCGTCTCGGTTCTTCGGGCGTTTTCGGCTACCTGTGAAATCGCAGCGGTCATTTCGGTGATACCCGCCGAGAGAGAATCGATACTGCTGCTCTGTTTTTTCATGCTGTCCAGAATGCTGTCCACCGATGCCACCATTTCGGTAACGGCAGAGGAACTTGTCGAAGCAGCATTTTTCTGTTCTTCCATACTGTCCAGAACAGTTTCAACCGATTTTGCGACCCCATTTACCACCACGACAAAAAACTCGAACGCCTTCTCCAGAATTTCGCTGTTTGCCCTGATTTCCTCGGATGCGGTAATGCCTCCGGATTGGGTTCTCGCACCTGCCTGTGTGTGTTGCACATAGTATCCGCCAAGTACGGCAAAAACGACAATCGCCGCTGAAACCGCAGGCGACGGAATCAATACTATCGCCGGTATAACAACAAGAATCTGGCACCCAAGAACTATCAACTGCCTACGCGGTAAACTGTGGAACACACCTTCCTCCATCTCATCCGGTTAACCCGGTCCATTGTTTTCACGAACGCCACCCGGAGCCGCCCCTTGCATATCGGGTATATCCGGCATAGGTAGTTGATTTTGCCGGTGGAACCACCTTGGAAGGACCCGCGCCTCTCAGGAGTTCTTCCCGGGCTTACTAAAGTCATAAGTGGAATTGCTTTCTCATTATATGGTGGCGCAAGTCCCGTTTCAAGACAAACGCCCTCTTTTTATGGATTTCCTGTAGCCTGGCAGCCTTCCCGGCCGCGTGCCGGTTAGTTGCCCTGATGTGGTATCGAGCAGAGCACAATGAAACCCGGATTACACCCATGTATTTTCAAAGAAGTGTCCCAATCGAGAATCGCCACCATCGTCCTGATCCCAGGCAGCTACCGATCGTTGTTTTCCTGAATGAAAATTCCCGCCCCACTCCAGAAAAGCCTCGATTCCGCCAAAGCCAACCTTCTTCCCGGTATGGCTCTCTGGCTGCTCGCTTCGCTCATCGTCGTTACCTATTACACCGTCGATGCTGCCAGGCCGATCTTTGATGTTATTGCCAGCATAAAACAACGCTATGGGATCGCATATTCGCTTGTGGCGACATCTCTGTTTGGTGGCGTCATCCCTGCAGTATATGTGCAACTATCATCACCGGTATCCAGAAGACAATTCGGACGTCTGCTGCTTTTCGGCATTTTTCTGTGGGGATACCGTGGCCTGGAAGTCGACATCCTCTATGGAATTCAGGCTATGCTTTTTGGAACGGAAGTCACCTTTCCTGTGGTGGCCAAGAAGGTGGTGGTAGATCAGTTCGTGGTCAACCCGCTGTGGATGGGACCTACAACGATACTGGTATATTTATGGAAAGAAAGTGACTTTTCGATCAGCAGGGCTTCACAGCGGCTCTCGTGGCGTTTTTTCGGCGAGTCACTTCCTGCTGTGCTGTTTTCCACCTGGATTGTCTGGGTTCCCTCGGTCGCGATTATCTACTCCCTCCCCCTGCAACTTCAGGTTCCCCTTTTTAACCTGGTTATCTGCTTTTTTGTGCTTCTTCTGACGCACCTTACCCGTCGCGAGCCGGATCCCGAGCCGGAAACAGCCGGGTAGCCTCAATCATTTCTCCTTCTTGACCCACTTTTTGTATACCGCCTGGCCAAAAGCCCCGTGTGCTCCAATTATTCTTTCTTCCAGAGCCCCGAACGAACTGTCGGCAGCATGGATGTTCAGGATTACCTCTTTTCTTCACGAGTTCTGCGGATCATCATATTGTTCAATGAGACAGTTTTGTGCATCTGCCTCAGGCCACCAATACACTGAAAACATGCCTTCCTCCACGCGTCGGTTTCCCGAATCAGCCCATATGAACCATTTTGGGGCATACACCACCGTCCAGACAGACCGGGCACAGGATTTGAGCTGGCACGTAGGTAAGAAACTCCGGGCTTATAACGACGACTCTCCACGCTCAGACCTCATCAACCCATGCTCTGTTCTGGCGGAGACCGTCACGACCATATTTTATTTGTTATATTGGTATTATGCCTTTGTGATGACACACGCAGTCTGGTACTGAAGTGTCCTCGCAACGCTTGAGAGAACATCGATGAGAATTCCAGAGAGCCACGATTTCCAGACGCTCGGCCGGGTCGGAATCTGATGTATTTGTAGCATCACCGTTCGTGCTGCTGAGCCGGCGGGGAAGGGAGACTGTCTGATGGCTGGAGATGCAAAACACAACATGATTATGCACGTTTTCGGGAACGTTCTCGCCGGATGCGCAGCTATGTGCTTCAGGAGAGTTACCCGTTTGGGTCTACCCCCAGTTCTGCATGGCATGAGGAGCGGGGCAGCCCATATACTTCTCGCCTGTTTTTTTCTTTTTCTGGCAAGTTGCCAGGGTAGGATACCGCTGGAGAATTCGGGATCGGTCGACCTCGGCCACCCTGCTTCGCCTGTCGACAGCGTCACTGCCGGAAACCTTGATTTCGTCTACGATGCAATCGACACACTATTTGGGACCTACGTGGGTGCTGACCGTGGACTGGTGGATTACGAAGGGATCAATGCTGATCCGCTCCTGAAACAGCTGATCGATACTATTGCCGTTTTCGATATGGCCGGCATCGAGACATCCGCCGATTCGCTGGCATTCTGGATCAATGCATACAATGTCCTGGTAATCTATCACCTCGAAACCGCTTTCGACCGCCAGAATCAAGCAACCACCGGCTTTCCCCTCTTCTCAACACCCTTCGCTATTGCTGGAGAGCGAATCTCCCTCGATGACCTCGAGAAATACAATTCCAAGCGAATAAAGAAATTCAACGAACCCCGGACCCACTTTGCCGTCGTGTGCGGTGCTCTGGGATGTCCTCCACTGCTCAACCATGCATTCCGTGGAGATCGATTGTATGCGCAGCTGGATGAGCGGACTCAGAGTTTTATAAACGATTACCGGTTCAACGCTCCCCCGCAT
>JBEPYC010000152.1:0-9141 GCA_041641555.1 Chitinivibrionales bacterium
TGCATCTCGCCCCCGGGAGATACGAATGCCGTCCCGGGCCCATCGATACACTCCCTTGCCGATATCCGGGTCCACCGCGTTGATTGTCAAAGTAACATGACTGACCCGGTACTGGGCAATCTCGGGCCTGTAGGGGTGTATATTCAGACCGTTAGTCGCCAGGCACAGCAACAATTCGGGAAAATGCCGCTTAACCAGGTGAAGAGTCTGCATCGTTTCGACAGGATTAGCAAATGGGTCTCCGGGTCCAGCTATGCCCACGACTGTTGTCTCGGGGCGCTTCTCCATAACCCGACCCAGATAGTGGATTGCCTGCATTGGACTCATAATGCGCGATGTCACGCCCGGCCTGCTCTCGTTCAAACAATCGTACTTACGGTTGCAGAACATGCACTGAATGTTGCATTTCGAAGCCACGGGAAGGTGGACACGTCCGTAGCGGTGGCGAGCTTCCGCGTTAAAACACGGGTGAAGTGAAAGGTCGAGACTCATAAGCTTTTCTCCCCGGTCGGCACCCCAACCCGGGCAGGGCTGAAATGCAGTGCTGTCAAAAAGGTCGATTCCCATCCCAGATGAGCATAGAAATCCAAAGCATCGTTATTTGTTATGTCGGCAAGAAGCTGCAAGCGTACGGCACCGTGGTTCTCTCCCCACTCGGAGACTGCCTGTAACAGGGCTTTGCCTATGCCTCTTTTTCGTGCGTACGGATCGACAATCATGTCTTCGACTCGCAACGACATGCCTCCGCAGGCGGTGGAAACACTGAGTTGGCCGGTGACCATGCCGCGAACTTGTGAACATGACTCGGCAACCTTGATAACTCCGAGTTCCGGTGTCTCCAGGAGTAGTGTAAGTCCCCGCCGGCAGTGGTCCGGGACGAAGGTGAAATCACGCTCGAGGAAAAAAAGACGGCTGAGCAAGCAGACCAGTGCATCGATATCCTGATAAATCGCATTGCGTATCGTGAAATCCATAGCGTTTCCTCAATATGTCATGTAGCCGCGGCCCGAGGCCTGCTGTGTAGTTTCTATCAGAGCATTGACTATTCTGTCGTAAAGAGCCTGGGTACCTGCATAACCGAAATGAAGAATCCGTTGACCACCAAAACGATCGTGTATCGGAAAGCCAATCCGTACCAGCGGCACTCCGATCCTTCGTGCTATCGCGTATCCTTTGCTGTGGCCCACCATGATATCGATATTCGACTCTCCGGCGGCATCAGCCATTGTCTCGAAATCGGCATCTTCGAGAATCAGAGTACGTGAAGGATCCAGGCCGGGGGTGTTGTGGCCGGTCAAGGTGCCTTTGGCACTCCCTGTAGCACATACTGCAACGTCAAGTCCAATTTCCGAGAAGAATGCTGCGACAGCAGCAACCAGGTCGCTGTCGCCGTAGATCATTGCCCGTTTCCCCGCCACCATCTTGTGGCCATCGACATACGAATCGAGCAGACGGGCGCGGCGATCCCGATATCGATCTGGAACCGCCTTGCCGGCCAGCTCGGAGAGGATCCCGAAAAAGCGATCTGATGCTTCGATACCAACAGGCACACCTGTCCGAAAGAGGGGGACACGAGATGAATCCCGAAGATAGGATCCTGCCGTGTCCGCGGAATCGTGTCCCCCGTGGATCTCGAGTACGGCCCTGCTGTTTGCGGTCTGTCGAAGCGCTTCAAGCGGCGTGCCTCCCTGTGGAACCACCTGATAGGTTTCCCAGTGGCCACCGTCGAGTGTGTCGCTGTAGTCAGGCAGCACCGTGGCCGGCATATCAAAATCACGGGCGATCTGTTTGATATGCCGAATATCAGCGGGTGAAAACATGCCGGGCAGAATGGTCACCGTATCGGTGGAATCTCCCCGTTCCGAACAGGTCTTTACCAGCTCACGCACTGTTTCCTGGAATCCATCGGCATGAGTGCCGCGGTAACTTGGGGTCGATGCGTGCACTAAAAGGGGCAGAGTTTTAGTGGATCGCTGGTTCTGATATCGTCGAAGAAACGCTTTTACGTCATCGCCGATTGTTTCAGAAAGACAGGTGGTTGCCACTCCGATAAGCTTTGGAGCGTACTGCTCGATTACATTGGTCAGAGCCGTGTGAAGATTTGTTTCCCCTCCGAAAATCGCCGTCTCTTCAGTGAAGTTTGACGCGGCAATGTCGATCGGTTCTCTGAAATGGCCGATAACATATCTGCGAATGTAGGTGGAGCAGCCCTGGGATCCATGGATCAGCGGCATCGCTCCTTCGATACCCCGGTAGGCAAGGCAGGCACCCAAGGGAGCACATTGACGGCAGGCGTTACGGGTCGAGGTGGCCCGAGGTGTAGTGAGTCCGGGTGTGTTCACGGCGTTACCCCTTCCTGATGCAGCTCAGTGCCGCGTGTTCCACCCGGACGCACCGAGTTTGTTTGTGAAGCCGAATGTGTGCGGGCAATGACTTTCCAGACCGGACTCATAACGGTAGCGTGTACTTCGCGAGCGAAATTGGCCATCCCCGAGAACCCGGCCAGAGGTGTTTTTCGCTCGTGGTTATGGTCACAGAACCCGATGCCGAGCTTGTAGGCAATCGGACGCTCTTTGACACCACCAATAAAAAGGTCGACGCCGAGCGATTTAACAAAGTGGGCAAGTTCAACCGTCGAGGCGTCATCGACAATAACCGTTCCTTCGCCGCACATTGCTTTGAGCGTTTCGTAGTCTTTGGCATTACCGGTTTGTGACCCGACCAAAACCGTTTCCATCCCGAGCAACCGAAGAGATTTTACCAGCGAGAATGCCTTGAATGCCCCCCCGACATACACGGCAGCCTTCTTTCCGGCAAGGTCCTTTTTGCAGGAAGCGATCACCGGTAAAACTGCCTCTATCTCAGAGGCAACCACTTGTCGTGTCCTGTCGAAAAGATCCGTGTCTCCGAAAACCTTCGCGACGTCATACAGTGCTCCGGCAGTATCTTCGAGCCCGAAATACGACACTCTGATAAATGGAATACCGTATCGTTCTTCCATGATTTCGGCCAGATGAGTCATCGAGCCGCTGCATTGCACAACATTGAGTTTTGCACCGTGTGCACGCCGGATATCTCCGATGCGCCCGTCACCGGTAACCGTTGCGACTACCTCGATTCCCATGCGTGCGTAGTAGTCCTTGATGATCCACGTTTCTCCGGCAATATTGAAATCGCCCAGAATGTTGATACTTTTGTCTCCGATTCCATCGATCGATCCCGTACCCACCAGGGAGGCCATTGCGTTGCACGCAGCGCGATAGCCATCTTTTTTGGTACCCCGGAAACCTTCGGAGTGAACAGGAATGACAGGGATGTCTGTTTCCCGTGCCACTTGTCTACAGATCGCCTCGACATCGTCTCCTATCAGACCGACAATACAGGTTGAGTAAACAAAGGCTGCTTTGGGTTGGTAGTCGGCAATCAACTCTCGAAGGGACCTCAGGAGTTTTGTCTCCCCACCGCAGATAACATCCATTTCCCGCAAGTCGGTGGTGAAACTCATCCGATGCAGCTCGGGGCCGGAGGAGAGTGCACCCCTGATGTCCCAGGTGTAGGCTGCGCACCCCACGGGCCCGTGTATCAGATGAAGGGCATCGGCGATAGGGTAGAGCACCACGCGGGAACCGCAGAAAACGCACGCCCTCTGAGAAACGCTGCCGGCCAATGATTTCTTTTCGCATGCAAGCACTCCGGAAGCGGGGGAAACCTGGAGTACCTGGGCTTTACGTTCTTCGAGAATGCGTGCGTTCTGGAGCGGGTTCATACTGTCTGTGTACCTTATAAAAGAGGGGTTTACATAACAAGTTCGAAACTTTCCTCGGGAGCATCGCGGTCCTGGCGGTCCATCAGAGCACCGAGAATGCTTTCGAGAATGCGCATGGCTCCTCGATAGCCGACGCGGGGAAAGTAGCTGTGACCCACACGGTCGAGGATCGGAAATCCCATTCTGACAAAAGGTATGTCCTCGTCCCTGGCGATATACTTTCCATAGGTATTGCCGATAAGCAGATCGACCGATTCGTTCTTGATCCACTGGTGCAGAAGAAACATGTCGGCAGCTGATCCGTTCTTCAGCTTCAGATCGGGGACGCTCTCGCGGGCCATTTCCTCGATACGGTTCTTGAAATACTTACCCTGCGTGCCGCTGACCAGATAGGTCGGTTTCATATCCAGGTCGATCAGAAACTCGGTCAGGGGAATGAGCGTGTCCGGATCACCCCAGAGTGCCACTTTCTTCCCGGAAAGATATTGTTGCATGTCGGTTATCATATCCACCAGCCTGCCGCGCTCCTCGGTTACCGATTCAGGTACGGGGACGTTCATCGCCTGAGAAACAGCCATGATGAACCGATCGGTCGCTGAAACTCCGATTGGAAGATCGAGAATTTCGTAAGGAACCTTACATTTGGCATCCAGCTCCAAAGCAGCGGCCTCGGCGCAGAATTTACCAAGAGCAAGAGACTTGACGCTTTCACCAGAGCGCTTGAGTTCATCGATAGTCACACCGCCCTTGGGGTAGAAATCGTACTTACCGGTCTGGGGGGCATCCAGCACATCCGACGTATCCGGAAAGAGGATGTAATCGACGCCCATCTGTTCGGCAAGATTCTTGATCTCACGCATGTCCGAGGGCTCCACCCATCCGCAGATCAGGTTAAGCGCATTACGGGTGGTTCCGTTGTTCTCGGCAAAGTAGGTGGCCATAGCCTTGACCATATTGCTGTACCCGGTCACATGACTGCCCACGTAGCTTGGTGTATTGGCATGAATGACGTATTTCCCGGGTGGCACCTTTCCATCGTCGCGCGCTTTGGCCGATATCTGAACGATATCGTCCCCGATTGTTTCGGACAGGCAGGTCGTATGCACGGCTATGACCTGCGGGTCGTAAATGGTGAAAAGGTTGTCGATAGCCTGCACGAGGTTGGCTTGACCACCAAAAACCGAAGAGCCTTCGGTAAACGAACTGGTTGCCGCGACAATCGGTTCCTTGTAGTGTCTGGTGAGGGTACTGCGGTGATAGGAGCAGCAGCCCTGTGAACCATGGCTGTGAGGTATACATCCGTGAATTCCCAACGAAGCGTACATGGCGCCGATCGGCTGGCAGGTCTTGGCAGGATTCACCGTGAGTGCCGAACGTTCTTTGATCTCTGGGGAAGTATGTCTGAGAAGCATCGCTTTTTTTCTCCCGCGAATAGTGCGTGGTGGTGTAATCGATTCCTAAGCAACCATCGAAGTGTACTCGGCCTGGATACCGTCGAGGGTTTTGTGTGCTTTCCAGGGCGGCCTGATAAGACTCCACACCCGGCTGTTGACCATTCGATCAATTTCCTTGTAGAAATTGATGGCGCCACTGAATGCGGCGAACGGTCCGCCATAGTCATAACTGTGAAGCTGCTTCATGGGAACGCCCATTTTCTGAATGATGTACTTTTCTTTGATTCCGGCACAGAAGACATGGGGTTTGTACCGTTGGATCAGTACCTCGGTCTCGTGTTGACTGATATCATCCACGACCACCGTGCCCGGTTTCATCTCCGGAATCATGCCTTCGTAGTCTTTCATCTTGAGGCCGTCTTTCTCCAGTTCCGAAAGCTCTTCAGGCGTTTTCCGCTCCCGAAACCGTTCCGGATCCGCTTCAACCTTGAGCTCCTCGATATTGCGGCTGTCGGCATCGACCTTGATACTGGGAAGGACTCGCCGTCCTTCATAGTCATCCCGATGAGCGAACTCGTATCCGGCAGCGACGGTTTCCATTCCAAGCTCCTGGAATAAATACTGGTAATGGTGCGCGCGGCTGCCGCCAACAAACAACATCGCCCGCTTGCCCTCGGTTCGAGGCCGGAGTTCCTTTTGGGTCGCCAACACGGCTTCCATTTCTTCCTGGATCACCTTTTCGACCTTTTCAATGAGCGCTTTGTCACCGAAATACTGTGCGATCTTTCGCAGTGATTTCGCACTTTGATCGGCGCCAATGAAGTTGACTTTGATCCACGGAATGCCATACTTGGTTTCCATCATTTCAGCCACGTAGTTGATCGAGCGGTGGCACATTATTGCATTGAGATCGGCGGTATGTGCTCGTTCGAAATGATCGATACTGCTGTTGCCACTGAAGGTCGAGACCAGTGTGATGCCGCAGCGTTCGAAGAGCTCTTCGATCAGAAACGCGTCCCCTCCAATGTTGTACTCTCCGAGGAGGTTGATCTTGAATTTCCCCTCAGGACCGTCATCGCTGTTACCAACCACGTGCTTGAAAATCTGATTGTTGGCGATATGATGTCCTGCGGACTGGCTCACTCCCTTGTAACCTTCACAGGAAAACCCGAACACATTGATACCGAGCTTTTCCTTCATCTCCCGGGAAATCGCATGAACATCATCACCTATCAATCCGACGGGACAGGTGGAGAAGATAGCGATAGCTTTGGGGTGGAAAATGTCGTAGGCTTCCTGGATTGCCTGTCGAAGTTTCTTCTCTCCGCCGAACACGATGTTCTCATCCTGAAGATCAGTGGAGAAGCAGTACGTCATGTAGTTATCCCCCTCGGGGCCGGGGCGGGTCTGGTTTCGTCTGGTCAGCCAGCTGTAGAAACCACATCCAATCGGTCCGTGAGTGAGATTGATTATGTCCCGGGTCGGTCCGAGCACCACACCCTTACATCCGGCATAGCAGCATCCCCGCTGGGTGATGATGCCCGGAACGGTGCGTACATTGGCCTGAACGCTGGTTTCTTTGTCGGCACCGACGTTCACAATTGCCTTGCCACGTTTGCGGGCAACC
This sequence comes from Chitinivibrionales bacterium, assembly GCA_041641555.1. GTDB lineage: Bacteria > Fibrobacterota > Chitinivibrionia > Chitinivibrionales > WJKA01 > JBEPYC01. The sequence goes on from JBEPYC010000152.1 coordinate 6,788, forward strand.
TTGGTGGGATACTTTTCGAGAATCTCTGTTTTGAGGTTTTCTACATTTTCGGAAGTTGGTTTTTTGTCAGTCATTTTCAGGACCTCCTGATGAATCGAGAACGGTACCACCCGAAGTCCCTGAGACGCTTTCGCCTGTCCGGACTCGAGTGGCTTCATAAACCGGCATCACAAATATTTTTCCGTCTCCTGCCTTGCCGGTCTGATTGACCGATATTATCGCGTTGACCGTTCGCTCGACCCAGTCATCGGAAACCACGACGGTAATGAGACGTTTCGGTACCAGGCGTGGCCCGTCTCCCAGTCGAGCGATAGCTTCTTCCTGCCCGCTTTTCGCACCTTCGAGAACACGGAAGTCAACCAGCCCTTTGCCGCGCCCAAGCACTCGGCCTGTAGCGGTAAAGGAAGTAATCCCGGCCTCGTTGAGAGCCTTCTTGGTCGGGTTGATTTTGTTGAGGCGAATCATTGCCATGACTTCTTTCATACTGTTAACCCTCCGCCGCGGTTTCTTTGACGCCGGAACTGATCGTGTACGACTCCAGAACGGGTGTTACGAAGATCTTTCCGTCACCGAAAGCACCGTTGCTATCGGTTCGTGCCCGTTCGATGACGGTGTTTACGACGAATTCCTTATCCTTGTCCTTGATGACAGTCAGGAGCAGTTCTTTGGGCAGCTCATCATAGGAGACGCCTCCGGCCTGCAGTCCCCGCTGCTTACCACGACCATAGACGGAGACCTTGGTGACGGCGGGGTAACCGGCTTCCAGTAAACCTGCCATGACTTCATCGGCTCGCTCGGGCCGGACAATGGATCGAATCATCAGCATACGTTTTCCTCCATAGCGGACAGTGAATAAATGACGATATGAATACAGCGAAACGGGTTCGACAGGTGCGGTTACACGATTCCGAACTCGACCAGAAGACCTTCAAGCTCTTCGATTTCCAGCGGATTTGGAATAACTCTCATCTCGTTGGCATCGATTTTCTTGGCCAACGTCCGGTACTCATCGGCCTGTGCGTGATCGGGTTCGAAATCAATAACGGTTTTGCGGTTGATCTCGGCTTTCTGCACCATATTGTCGCGCGGGACGAAGTGAATCATCTGGGTACCGAGGCGATTGGCGAATTCCTGAATCATATCTTTCTCGTTGTCGACCTTCCGGCTATTGCAGATAATCCCGCCCAGGCGCACGCCGCCGGCATCGGCAAACTTCACGATACCCTTACAGATGTTATTGCAGGCATACATAGCCATCATTTCTCCCGAGACCACGATATAGATCTCTTGAGCCTTTCCTTCGCGTATTGGCATGGCAAACCCGCCGCAGACCACATCACCCAGGACATCGTAAAAGGAATAGTCAAGCTCCCACTCGTCGCTGTAAGCCCCGAGCTGTTCCAGCAGGTTGATTGACGTTATGATTCCGCGACCGGCGCAACCGACACCGGGTTCAGGTCCGCCCGATTCTACACATCTGGTTTGACCATATCCTTCCCGAATGATGTCTTCGAGTTCAACGTCCTCACCTTCTTCGCGAAGAGTGTCCAGTACGGTTTTCTGGGCCAATCCTCCCAGAAGCAGCCGTGTTGAATCTGCCTTGGGGTCACACCCGACAACCATTACTTTTCGGCCCAGCTCGGCTAGTCCGGCAACGGTGTTTTGCGTGGTTGTAGACTTGCCGATTCCACCCTTTCCATAGATCGCGATCTTCCGCATATCAATCCTCCGGTGAATGTTATCACTATGCCCCGGTGCTGTGTAATTACAAGCATGAGGCGAGTAGTAATGTGATGTGATACGGTGTACTGGACCTTTGCACTGTATCCAACGCAATGGGCGTGCCACTTACCGGGATGCGAATACATCCGTGTTCCCGGTGGAGAAGAGAACACACAGAAAACCAGCGTTAGGAGTCGGCTACGGGCAGAAATCGAGTGAATGTGCACCAGACACCAGCGCCGGAAACAGAAGGGAATTGTCAGGAGTGCAAGGACACCGAGATGAGGGCAATGTGAAATGAATGTCCTTTCCGACAGGGAGGAATCATCGATGTGAGCCCAATAGAGGGGAGGCAGGGAGCATAAGTGGTAGAAAATCAGCGACTTACGATATCAGGTGACAAAAATGTCGTTTAGGAGACCGGAAAGGAAACGATTGTCGCATGGTGTTTCGAATAGAAACGGTGGATGTGAGTGCCGGGGGGGGTAACCGAACGGGAAGAGTGGAAAACTCACGGATCTATAATGCCTGCCCGGTGGAGACCGCTTTTCAGTGGTCGGCCTCGGGGGCGCCGAAAGATTACCGCTTGAGTGTAGCTGAAAAGCAGCGGGTTATGCGCATGGAACCATGCA
>JBEPYC010000153.1:0-9090 GCA_041641555.1 Chitinivibrionales bacterium
TATTTCATCTTTGCTCTCTTCAAGTTTTCTGCTGTGATCGCGAAAATCAATGTGGGCCAGATGAAATCCGCAGACTTCCACCTGACAGATCAAATCGGATATTCTTCCACGGGCGGCCCGATAAGCTTTTTGTTTTACGAGCTGCGTGCGAATATGATTCAGCTCATTGAGAAGAAACGCCTTGTCTGTGAACCCCGGAACGATTCTTTCGTGCAGTGCGGCAAGCCGGCGTCTAAGCCCCTCGTCAACATGAAACGGGCTTTCGTCATCTTCTTCATGGACATTACTCGGGGCCGGCTGCGAAGCATGGGAGATTTCTGAGATCAGGCAATCCAGCTGTTCGCCAATGAGTTTGATAGCGAGTTCATGCTGGAGCCGTGCGGCTTTCAGGCTGGTCTCCGGTGTCACGAAGGGGTTGCCATCCCGATCACCGCCGACCCAGCTTCCGAAGCGGAGGACCGGGCGCCTAACAACTACCTCCGGGTACACTGCATGCAATTCGCGCTCAAAGTGGCGCATGTAGTCCGCAACACATCGAAAAATCGTACGCTCGAAGTAGAACAGGCAATTGTGCACTTCGTTGATTGGCGACATTTTGCGGTTGCGGGTTTCCCGGGTTTGCCAGAGCGCTTCCAGCACTTCATCGGCCTCATCCAGATGTTCGAGTAAACGCATTAAATGCGCTTGAATCGTTCGACGTTTACTTTCGGTCGGGTGGGCGGTCAAAACCGGTTCTATCTGCATTTCATCGATGCACTGCTGAACGAGATGGGGGCGCACTCCCGCGGCCTTGAGGTTGGAGAACAGTGCCGACAAAGACTGCCTGAGTCCGTCTCGTTGCTCAACCGTGCGGCGTCGGGCACGTTCCTCACATACGTTTACAAGCTGAAAGAAGAGGCTGAATGCATGAACGACCCCATACGCGTTATCGGGACTGAGTGCCTGGATGAGTTTTCGTTTATGGGTGATATCCTCGGTCTTTTTGTATCGACGGACTTTCTTTGAGGCTTCCAGAATATCCTGATACGCCTCGAATACCTCTTGTCCGGCCTGCTCGTGAATGATTTCATGTAAGCTTGAAGTCAAACGTGCTATTTCGGTGTTCAACAGAGGTTTGTTTGACAAGAGAACTCCTTTGTAATGCAAACGTCGACAGGGTGCCTTATCCTCCCGGGAGGATGCCCATGCACAAGCAGCGTTGCACCTGCTGGGAATGTACTTGTTGCATCCGAGACACCGGGCGTTTTCGCTGCCTTCTGCAATGGTGCAAAAAAAACCACCAGTGTGGAAACAGAGTTCCTCACCAGTGGCCTGCCCAAAAACAGGGCGCAATCGGATGCGCCATCTTTTCTAACCTGCCGTGATTCTGTCCTCAAAAAATAGGTATTCCTGAGAGTGAAGTCAAAACGGCGGGAGACCAAAAGCAGCGAAACGGGGTCGAGAAACCAGGGAGTGAGGAAGCAGGAGAATCGCACCTGAGAGAGCAAGACTCGGAATGCCTGCGCAGGTAGAATCAGGCGAGGTAACCCGTAACGACGAGCAGGGAGCGGTGCTCTGCTATTCGTCGAACTGTTTGATGAGCCTGATGAAACGTTTCAGGGAGCTGATTGTTCGGGCGGAGATACGGTCCCAGTTCGGGTTACCGACACTATCGCCCAAATAGGCAGTTTTGCGGATTTTGTCGGCAAGATCCGAGAGAACATCGACCTTTCCCGGGGTGATTCGAAGGACCACTTTGCCGGCAGTTCTGTTCGCATATCCGTCGTAGATTTCCGCCAGATCCGCAATCTCGTAGGTGATAGGAATTCTGCCTGATATTTCCACCTTCATGCGGTTTTTCTTACCGACCGTGACGAAAATATTGCAGAACTCCTCCAGTGGATCATCGTCGTCCTGATCGTCGATCTGAATGGGGTAGCTGCCACGGACCTGGGCAAGAAGAATATCCGTGTGCCCCACGTAAGAATCGAGAAGGTAATTTTTGAGTTTTGCAGACATTCAGGTTTTCCACGTAAGAAATGGTTACAGCTTCAGGTCCGCTCTGCTGCATCACCGGAAAAAGGCTCGGATGAAATCCGGGGTTTCAGGAATGAGATGAAATCTCTTTGGTCGTGCCGGTAAGCATGTTTTCTGAAGGATAGTAATCGACAACACGGTCCAGGTCGATCATACCTAATACATCCAGAATATCTTCATTAGGATTGATGATTGCCAGACGTCCTCCCCGGTCTTTCACTTCTTCAAAGCAGGTCACCAGGACGGCAATCGTACGCGTGCTGAGGTAGGAATGCTCCGTGAAACGCAATGCGATCGAACGAATACCCTCATCGAGGGCATGGTATATCAGCTCTTTGAGTTTGGATATGTCACTGTTGAGCGAAAGGTTTTCTTCGAGCGAGAAAAGACGATAGGATCCGACTTGGCTTGTTGAAATATCCATTTCAACTCTCCACAGAAAAAAATGACATAACTCGCCACATGTCCCCGGAAGTGGGAGAAGCCTGTTCCCGGAATACACAGGGTGGCATTTGGTGGAAGGATATACCGAAGTCGATTTAAGGAAAATCTGTGGTGCGAAAATGGCGGAGGGGAGAGGATTTGAACCTCCGGTAGCGTTTAACCACTACGACGGTTTAGCAAACCGTTGCCTTAAGCCGCTCGGCCACCCCTCCGTAAATCGACGATAATCCAATTAATGCTTGGCACAACCAAGGAATGGTAATATAATTCTTTGGTCGGGTATCTACAAGATCTGGGTGCCGAAACTATGCAGAAAGAATAGCCAGGGCCAATGTGCTCTCAAAGGGCGAAGAATTATATTATGAGGTACTGCTAATTGCTTCATATAGCAAAGCCTACCACATATAACAACAGCTATTTGGCGCCTCTTCGAGATTGTTTGGGTCCGTTCTTCCAAAAACAACGTGCAGCAGAGGGGTAACGAAGCGGCCTGCTTCTCCAGAACAGCCTGTCTATGGAATCGGTTAAAGAATTCTACGAGCGATATTTGCGCTTTTTCCTTGCCAAGGACGCCACTACCGCCACCGTCTACGATAAGTACCTGGCTTTGTGCTATACGGTGCGAAGTCTCATGATGGACCAGTGGATCGAAACTCAAAAAAAGTACCACGATGAGAATCTCAAGCGGGTGTATTTCCTGTCCATGGAGTACGTGCTTGGGAAAAATCTGAAACACAATGTTCTCAGCCTTGGGATCGAAGAGAATCTTCGCGATGTCGCCCGGTCGCTGGGAACGGGTATCGATGAGGTGTTTGAGCGGGAAGACGATTTTGACCTGGGAAACGGAGCCAAGGGAAGACTTGCCGCCTGTTTTCAGGAATCACTGGCCACGCTTGGCCTTCCGGCCATCGGCTATGGTCTGCGCTATGACTATGCCGCATTTCGTCAGAAGATTCAGAACGGGCAGCAGCTCGAGCGTCCCTACGATTGGCTGCATAAGGGGCATCCGTGGGAGATCATTCGTCCGGAGTATTCCTGCGAAGTCGATTTCGGGGGATTCAGCGAGCCGATCGAAGGAGAACAGATCCGTCGTAGCTGGAAGAATACCGAGAAGGTAATCGCGATACCCTACGATGTTCCCATGCCTGGATTTCGCAACGGCACCGTCAATACCCTCCGTCTCTGGTCAGCTCGTGCATCCGAAGAGTTTTCGGGAGATTATTTCTACCATAGTGATTACATAAGGGCGTGTGAAGAAAAGTCCAGCAGTGGCACCCTCACCAAATTGCTTTTTCCTGAGGAAAACATTCTTCGTGCTACCGAGATGCGCCTGAAACAGCAGTTTTTCTTTCTAAGCGCTTCTCTTCAGGACATAATTCGTCGATTCAAGGTCCACAATGAATCGATTCTCGATCTGGACAAAAAAGTGGTCATCCACCTCAATGGCAGCCGTTGTGCTCTTGCCATTGCAGAAATGGTGAGGATTCTGGTTGACCTGGAAAAAGTGGAATGGGATACAGCCTGGAAGATTGTCCGCAGCATTTTCACCTACACCAGCTATGCCGTTGCACGCGAAGACATGGAGTCGTGGCCGGTCTACATGATGGCGCAGATGTTTCCGCGTCACATGGAGATTATTTTTGAGCTCAACCAGCGGCACCTGGATGACGTTCGCACGAATGGAGGGATTAAGGAGAACTCGATACCGAATCTGTCACTTATCGAAGAAGGCGAGATGAAGCGCTTTCGGATGGCTCACCTGGCTGTACTTGGCTCCTTTTCGGTAAATGGTATCTCCCGAGTCCAGAGTCAGGCCCTTGAAGACAGATTCTTTCCGGATTTTTCGAGTTTCTTCCCGGGGAGATTTCGGAATGTAACTGCTGGAATTGCACACCGTCGGTGGCTACTGGTGGCAAATGCCCCGCTTTCCGGTTTAATCACCGAGACGATCGGTGACAGCTGGGTTCGTGACGCAGAGAAACTATCGGATCTTGAAGCATACGCGCGCGATTCTGATTTTCTGGAGCGTCTCAGGTTTGTGAAGCACACCGCGAAGCGGCGCCTGCTGAAAGTCATGGAAGCCGAAGTTGGTCGATTCCTCGATCCGACCATGCTTCTCGATGTACATGTCCGCAAAATTCATCCTTCCAAACGGCAGGTGCTCCATGTCCTGGGCATTCTTGCCGAATATGTACGTATCAAGGAAGGCCAGAAGCCGTCCAAAGGAAGGATGCACCTGTTTGCGGGTAAAGCTTCGCCATCGGATCGCCTGGCCAAACAGATCGTTCACCTGATTCATATTGTCAGAAATCTGATCAACCACGATCCCAGTGTGAGGGATTATCTGCGTGTCGATTTCGTGCCGGATTATAGCATGTCATGGGCCGAACACATTCTCCCGGCCGCCGATCTCGTGGAACAGATTGGAACACCGGGCCTGGAAGCAGGAGGAACCACTGCAGTCAAGGCTGCCTTCAACTGTGCTCTGATCATTGCGAGCAAGGGTGGCTCCAACATAGAACTTATTGAACGAATCACCCCGGAGAATCTGTTCAGTTTTGGTTCAGGGGTTGAGGAGTTGCCTGCACTGGATAACTACCGGCCTCATGAATTGATCAGAAATGACAAACACCTGAGTGCATCATTGGAGCTGCTCGAAAGACGTACCGAATCAATTCCGGACGGGGCATCGGTGTTTCCACTGCTCGCCGGTCTGCGCGATATGGACGACTATTACGTACTACATGATTTCAAACCGTATGTGGAAGCGCAGGAAACGATTCGAAGAACGTACGAGAAACCCACGCTTTGGAGCCAGATGGCACTGCGAGCCCTTTCACGTGCCGGGTGGTTTACCAGTGATCGCGCAACCCAGGAGCTTGCTTACGGCACCTGGAAAGTGGGTTACCTATGAGAAAAGGGATAAAGCTTTCAGGGTTCACGGTTGTGCCCGGACGGGGCTACGGGAAAGCGTTTTTTGTCGGACGCGCCGTTCAGCAGACTTCGACGGTTTCGATTTCCCGCCAGGATGTTGGCGACCAGATCATGCGGTTCAACGAGATACGGGAAAAAGCCAAGGAAGACTATCGGGTCTTCATTGAAGAAGGTGAGCCGGACGGCAATGTCGATACTTCGATACTCAGTATTTACGAGCACATCCTCGATGACCCGGCGTTTATCGGGCAGGTAGTCGAGACCATCACTACAAAGCTCTACGACCTGGAAACTTCGATTCGTCTTGTCTCCAGTGATTTCATCAAGCGGTTCAGCTCTGCGGATACGTCGTATTTCCGCGAACGGGGAAGTGACATGGTCGAGGTATGCGAGAAGCTCATCTCCTATATTCATCAGGATGATGGACGGCCAAAGACATTTCTGGAACCGGTGGTTCTGATTGTCTCTCGCATGTTCACCCCATCGGATATTCTCTCCTACGATCGAACCAAAATTCAGGCGGTCGTCACGACCAGCGGTGGTAAGACATCGCACGCGGCGATTCTGGCGCGCTCGTTTTCCATACCGGTTGTCAGCGGCATTCGTTCCCTGAATAAAAACATGCATCCCGGCGATATGGTCTATGTCGATGGCAGCAAGGGTGAAGTGTATGTTCGCCCCTCCGCGGCAACGCTCAATCGGTTCACGAAGGTCGTGGACAACCGCCAGAGCCTGGATGAACTAAAAGCAAAATGGAATCGTCCGGTTTACACACGTGATGGTATTCATATCGAAGTGTTCGCCAATGTTTCATTGCCCGACGAAGCCGAGCTGGGTAATGAATTTGGTGCCGACGGTGTGGGGCTGGTTCGAACAGAGTATCTGCTCTCCAACCGGAAAAAATTCCCCTCACATAGCATCCAGGTTTCCTATTACCGTTCCATCCTCGAGAAAACGCGTAATAAGCCGACGGTATTCCGGCTCATGGACCTTGGCGGCGATAAAACACCCGATTTTTTCAGTATGCCTGCGGAGTACAATCCATTCATGGGGTGGCGGGCAGTGCGGATATTCCTCGAGCGCAAGGACATGTTCGAATCGCAGCTTGCGGCAATTATGCATGCGGGCAGGAACTACAACTACTCGATAATGGTTCCAATGGTTACGACTCTGGCAGAATGGATGGAAGCAAAGGCATTTATCCACAAGGTCGCCGAGGAAATGAATGTGAAGGTACCGCCGCTGGGTGTTCTTCTCGAGGTGCCACTTGCGATTCTCGAAATAGAAAACTTCCTCAAAGAAGTCGACTTTGCTTCGATCGGAACAAACGATCTCATTCAGTATCTGAGTGCGGCAGATCGAAACAACTCGAAGGTCAACTATTTGTACGACCCTATTGAACCGGCGTTTCTCAAGATTATCCGCCATGCAATCAAGATCTCAAACGATCAGGGCAAGCCACTCAGTGTCTGCGGGGAAATGGCAGGTAACCCACTCCATACTGTCATGCTTTTGGGCCTGGGGCTTCGTCGCTTCAGTGTGGTTCCCCGAAATATTCCTATTCTCAAGGAACTGATTTCCAACACGTCGGTGGCCGAAGCTGCAGAGAGCGTGGGGCATATCGATTCCCTCCGCACCACCGAAAGCATGCACGAATGGCTTCAGACCCTCAACGAGCGAATGGTCGGAAAGGTTCTAAGCCGCATGCCGCTGACCGCAGATGTGTAAAACCTACCGCGGCTTTTCCAAAACACGAGAAAGAAAAAGAATGTGGTATTCGGCATTGCGCCGTACATAATGCCAGTGGTGGTCACCGGGACGCTCATGGTAGTCGTGCGGGATACCGTAGCGCATGAGGAGTTTGTGGGCTTTCCGGTTTCCCGGAAGAGCAAAGTCTTCGGTGCCGCAGCCAAAGCTGACTGCCTTGCCGGCATCAATCAACGATGATGCCCTGCTGATAAAGGAGTGTTCCTCCCATTGCGAGCTGGTGCTTTCATACTCTCCCAGAACATCCTTGATTTCCCATTGGTCCGGAAATTCGGTAAGATCCATGATGCCGCTTACCGAAGATGCCCCGCAGAAGAGCTTCGGGTATTCCGCCAGAATAGTAAGTGCACCGTGTCCACCCATGCTCGAACCCAGAAGTGCCCGCCCTTCTGTTTCTGATTTGGCGCGGAAGGTTTTCTCGATGAATGCAGGGACCTCTTTGGCAATGTACGTCTGGAAGTCGGAGTTTTTCTTGTGGGGGCTGTCGATATACCAGGAATTGCGGTGTGCATCCGGGCAGACAAATATCAGCTGATAACGATCGGCATATTCTTTCAGAGGGACGGTTTTGGGCCAGGATGTATGATTGCCACTGTAGCCATGGAGAAGATAGACCACCGAGAAACGGTCTTCTGATTCCCGGTAGGTGTCGGGAAAAACGACCGTTGCCTTGTAGGATTTCTTCATGGATTCGCTGTCGATCGAGACTACCTTCTTGAATCCTGCAAACAGAGTCGCCCAAAGAAGCAAGACGAACACGGTGCCACGGAACAGAAGGCTTTTAACCAGATGCTTATCCAACAACGCGCTCCATTCCGATGAGCCTGAGAAACTCGTTTCGTGTGGCAATCTCTGACCGAAAACTTCCCAGCATTGCCGATGTGATCATCGTGGAGTTCTGCTTGGCTACCCCCCGCATCATCATGCAGAGGTGATGGGCCTCGATAATAACTCCTACTCCTTCCGCATCGATCGGTTCCATGAGGCACGATGCGACCTGCTGAGTGAGCCGTTCCTGTACCTGCAATCGCCGCGCGAACGCATCGACCAGCCGTGCCAGTTTACTTACCCCGTAAACTTTGTGCCGTGCGATGTACCCGATATGACATTTCCCGAAAAAGGGGAGCATATGGTGCTCGCACATGCTGTACAGTTCAATGTCACGCACGATGATCATATGATTGCATTCTTCATGGAAAATCGCGTTGCGCAAAATTTCATGAGGATCCTGTCGATAGCCTTTCATCAGATGATCATATGCCTTGCGTACCCGTTCAGGGGTTTTTACCAAACCCTCACGATTAGGATCTTCGCCAATCTCCTGGAGTATTTTTCTAATTGCTTCTTCCATTGCAGTCCCGGTACGTATGGATGGATGATCCTGGTGGGGCATGTCTGAGTTGATCCCCAGCCCCTGGATCTTCGGCCGTCATATAATCAAAATACGAAAATGATTGTCCAAAATGGTCTTTTCCGGCAATGATATCTGGTGGACCGCAACCATCTCGGGGTTGGATTGGCCCCGGTAGTGACGTAGTTTTATACTTTCACCTCTTTTTTTCTACTCTGGACAGGAGAATTGTGCCGTATGCGGTCCCGACCTCGCAAAGCAGGTGGCAGCTCACCTATGCTCAAAGGTATCGTGCTTGCCATTCTGTTGCTTGTGTTACTTGTTTTCTATCAACGCGTTGTGCAAACCGGGGTTCCTTCGGAATTTGGTGAGTTTTTCGATTCTTCAGTGGAGAGTGGTAAGTATCTGGAACAATTCGAGCGACCGGTCCGTGATGCGTACAAAAAAAAGTATGCCGGTTTCTGGCATCGAGAAGAGATGATCAGTGATTCCATCCGGGTGAAAGACCGGTTGGAACTCAAAGATAACGGCATTATCTGGCAGGTCCTGGAGTATGACCTGTCTCTCCCTTCGGGGGA
>JBEPYC010000154.1:0-9082 GCA_041641555.1 Chitinivibrionales bacterium
ATGCACCCACACGCGCCAGGGCAAAGCGCGTGGCGAGCGTAAGTTCCTGCGTCCGAGGATTGCCCCCATTGACCATGACCGGCTTGATCCATCCGAGCATTTCTTTTACAAAATAGCCCCAGCGGGCGTAGAACTGAAGACGGTTACGGATACTCCATTCCTGTTCCTCATTCAATCCTGCCCAATAGTCCTTGAGACGAAAATTAGGCGTCCCGGCTCCGAGAAGGGCTTTGTTGTAATAGATTGTGGCAAACTCTCTTCGGTCGATTTCGTGATAGCACCGGTGTTCAAGCCCGATATGAACCAGTCCCCACTCGAAACGCTGCTCCAGGAGGGGAGTGATACCATAATTGATATCCAGGGGATCGAATATGATTTCTTGTGCTTGATAACCCATTCCCGAACGGATATCGAAATTCGCTATAAGATAGCTCAAATGGTACGAAAGCAGAGCAATGTCCATTATGACATTGGATTCGACGAGGTAGCGCTCCTTGAAGAATTCATTTCCATGCAGGGCAAACTTGCTGATATCTCCTTCGAACCGGAACTCGGGGATGAGGATTAGCGAATCCAGCGTATGGGTCGAAACTCTGGCATTCTCTGCCCGAACGGGCGCAAAACCAAGCAATACCACGAGGGCAACCGCGGTCAGAAAAGAAGAACTACTGAGCGGAAATACGAACTGATTGTGGTTTCGGGACCGTGACATAACCGGAACGGGCTTTCGGATGCTTATAAAAGCATGGAAAAAACAGGGTTTTATTGAATATACGTGGATTCCTCACCGGAGAAAAGATGAATGGACTGCGCAGATGTCTCATTCCCAAATTGCGGGAATATGCTCGAGTAGAAAAGCGTAGTGTTTTATCAGGGTCATTTTCTTAGCCGGGAATCGAACCAGAGATTATTTTCAACTTCTTGTTAGTGAGCATCGAACAAACCGAAAGGAAGACCCCATGAAAACCCAGGTTCAGCAGCTTATCGATCAGATCCGTCCGAATCTGCAGGCCGATGGTGGCGACATAGAACTCGTCGAGGTCACCGATGATGGGATTGTGAAGGTTCGTCTTAAGGGTGCCTGCAGTGGTTGTCCCGGGGCTGTTTTCACCCTGAAAAACGGGGTCGAGAGAGTTCTCAAGTCCCAGATACCTGAAGTAAAGGCTGTTGAAAACGTAACTCAATGAGCCAGCGCAACGACACTCATGGCTCGGCCGCTACGCATCCAGGCAAAACCGAGGATTCGGGCTGGCGATCAGCCTGGACAAAGGCAACATTCCTCGGTTTTTGCTGGGTAAGCTATTTCATATTCATTGGCTTAGGTTCGTTTTCTCTCTATCTGGTTGTGCCGCGGCTCCAACAGTCCCCGTGGGTTTTTGGTGTAATTGTTGCCGCACTTGCAGCCTGCATCCTCATTCTGGGCGGTGGGCTCCTGCTGATAACAGTGACTGCACTGACCGGTATCGATCTTCTCTATCCGCACAACAAGCCTTCGATTACCATTAAAGTTCTATTTCCGATCGCTGCAACGTTAAGTCAGCTGTTGCGAGTCGATCGAAACCGCGTGCGCACTTCGTTTGTGAAAGTGAATAACGCGCTCACCAAAGCGCAGCGAGGCAGAATCAAGGGAGATCGAGTCATGGTACTTCTTCCCCACTGCCTTCAAATAGACATCTGCAACCGAAAACTTACCGGAGATATCAACAATTGCGTTCGATGCGGAAGGTGTCCGGTTGCGGACTTGCTTGCCGTAGGAGAGAAGTACTCACTGAAAATCGAGGTGGTTAATGGGGGTACCCTTGCTCGTCGGAGAGTAAAACAGTTTCGCCCTCATGCCATTGTCGCTGTTGCCTGCGAACGCGACCTCACTTTTGGCATTCAGGATGTCTACCCGATACCAGTGTATGGTGTGATCAACGATCGTCCCAATGGGCCATGCTTCAACACCTGCGTGGACATGGGGATAGTCGAAGACGCCATTCGTTTCTTCAAGCAGCCCTCCGCGGGCCCCCAACCGAACTCTCCCCGAAAAGATACACCGAAGAATAAATCAAACGCCGAGGTATCAGCCTCGTAGTTTTTTGGTTTTAGGTTTTCCTACCCCTCGAGCTCGTGGTAACGTATGTCGTAGGAGTAACCCTGCTCAGCCAGAAAAAGCTGGCGTTTCATGGCAAAATCGAGTTCGCGTGTTTCCCGGGTCACAATCGAGTAGAACGTAGCCTGCTCCCCATCCTTTTTGGGACGCAGTATCCTGCCAAGCCGCTGGGCTTCTTCCTGTCGAGAGCCGAACGTTCCTGAAATCTGTATCGCCACGTTCGCATCGGGCAAATCCACCGCAAAATTCCCTACGCGTGAAAGCACCAATACCTTCACATCTCCGGTGCGGAAACGCTGGTACAGTTTGACGCGCTCGGCATTCGGAGTCGAACCGGTAATAATTGGGACCTTGAATTCGTTGGCGAACTCGTGAAGCTGGCTCAGGTACTGCCCCATTATCAGAACACTGTCTCCCTTATGGGATTCAATCAACTCCCGTACGACCGGAAGCTTGCTGGGGTTTTCATAGGCAAGACGGATCTGTTCCCGCGAACTTAATGAGAGATACCGCATTTTCTCCCCGGCAGGCAGCTCAACGCGAACTTCAACACACTGAGCAGTCGCAATCCATCCCTGACGCTCAAGGTCTTTCCAGGGAACATCGAACTTTTTCGGTCCGATCAACGCAAACACGTCCTCTTCGTGCCCATCCTCACGCACCAGTGTAGCTGTAAGCCCAAGTCGACGACGCGCCTGAATGTTGGCCGTGAACTGAAAAATCGGGGCAGGAAGCAAATGAACTTCATCGTAGAGAATCAGTCCCCAGTTCTCGGCATTGAATATGCTGTAGTGGGTAAATTTGTCGGTTTTCTTCTTGCGGTGAGTCAGAATCTGGTAGGTAGCCAGCGTAACCGGCTTGATTTCTTTTTTTTCGCCGCTGTATTCGCCGATATCTTCTTCCTTGAGATCTGTTTTATCCAGAATTTCCTGGCGCCACTGTCGTGCAGCGGTAATGTTGGTAACCACAATCAGGGTTCGCCTTTTGAGCAGCGACATTACGTACAGGCCGACAACGGTTTTTCCGGCTCCGCAGGGGAGAACGATTACCCCGCTTCCCCCCGGCATGTTTTCATCGCCAATGAAATTCTCCGAGGCCTGCTTCTGGTACTCTCGGACCGAGAGCTTTTCTCCCCGGCGGGAAACGGTACGAAACTCTACGGGATACGGTTCGCCATCCACATAGCCTGCAACATCTTTGATGGGATAGCCAAGGGAGATAAACACCTGTTTGAGAACACCCCGGTTTGCATCGGGTACCAAAATGACGTTATCGGCTATATACTCTCCCAGAAGCGGCGAGATTTTGCTGTTGCGGGCAAGATTCCTCAGAAGCTCGGCGTCTTCGGAGCGAAGAGCCAGGCGGTCTTCGGATTTCTCCAGCACAAATCTCCCGTACCGGCTGATCAGCTCGCTGATATCCTTCACCACATTGTCGGGGACATCGTACCGGGAGAATTGCCGCAGCCGCGCTATAACGTCATCTGCAGTCAGTCCCAGAGACGCAGCATTCCAGAGAGAAAGTGGCGTGATAACGTAAGTATGCATGAACTCAGGGCTTTTCTCCAGATGGGAGAAAACGCTGATTGAGTCCCGTGCCTCCCGGAAAAGGTCGTTGTTAACTTCAAGAAAAAGCGTGCTGTTACTCTGAACGATCAGAGGGTTCTGAGGGTTCATCTGCATGGAATTATTTACCTTATAGGAACAAAGACGAGCGGCGGCCTTTGCCGGCGCCGCATCGGAGGACAAACTATGTAAAATAGTTTTCGGCGACATTGACACCCACTACCCCCGGAACATAGTTTTGATAGTTGGGGCTGACGGTTATCAGCCAGTGTTCCCTCGCCACTCATTCGTGCAAAAATGGGTGGTCTTTTGTTTTGGGAGGAGATGAAGTGTCCAATTTTGTGGTCGTTGGGTCCCAGTGGGGCGATGAAGGCAAGGCGAAAGTAATCGATTATCTCACCGAGCGTTCCGACGTAATCGCGCGATTTCAGGGCGGCGCCAATGCCGGCCATACCGTTATTGTTGATGGCGAGAAATTTGTCTTTCACCTGGTTCCTTCGGGAATCATGTACTCGAATAAGATCTGCATCGTTGGCAACGGTGTGGTATTCGACCCGGACCAGTTTCTCTCGGAGATCGATGCTCTTGTTTCCAAGGGTATTAGTGTCGACGGGCGGCTTTTTGTATCTGATCAGGCACACCTGGTCTTACCATATCACAAAAGCCTCGATAATGCCTCTGAAAAGAAAATGGCGTCGGATAAGATCGGAACGACCGGTCGCGGAATCGGTCCTGCTTATTCCGACAAAGCCGGTAGAATCGGTATACGCGTCGGCGAACTGCTAAAATGGGACGAATTCACCCGAAAACTCAAGACAAACCTCGAAAACAAAAAATTTAATGTCGAAAAGCGTCTGGGTGGCAGTCTCGATCAAACTTTTGAGCAGACGATCGAGCACTTCAAGCATTTATCCGAACGACTCAGGCCATTTATTGCCGATACTGTTCATCTTGTGCACGAAGCTTTGGATAATCAGAAAGGCATACTGCTGGAGGGTGCGCAGGGAACCTTCCTGGATATCGATCACGGCACCTATCCGTTTGTTACCTCTTCCAACACAACGGCCGGAGCAGCATGCGCCGGAACCGGGATCGGGCCGACTGCAATCGATCACGTTATCGGTATTGTGAAAGTATACACCACCCGGGTCGGAAATGGGCCTTTCCCAACCGAACTCCACGATGATCTCGGGGAAAAACTTCGGGAAAACGGCGGTGAATACGGTGCCACTACGGGTCGCCCGAGACGGTGTGGATGGCTCGATACGGTAATGCTGCGCAAAGCGGTGCGTGTGAACGGTCTCACACGTCTTGCTCTGACCAAGCTCGATGTCCTCGACAACCTTCCTGAGATCAAGATTTGCACGCACTATGAGATAGACGGCAAACGTATATACGATTTTCCATCTGATATCGATCTGCTCGAGAAAGCCAGACCCGTCTACGAAACTCTGCAAGGCTGGGAGGGCAACTCGAGTGAATGTAAAAAACTCTCGGACCTCCCCGCAAACGCCCTTCGCTATATCGAGCGGCTGCGCGAGCTGTGCTTCTCGATTCCCTTGCTGATGGTTTCGACTGGTCCGGATCGAAAGGAAACGATCGAAGTAGATACCCTCTAACACGGTTAGTGAATGTGTATGATTTTAGCTGATGTAACCAATGTTGTCGTAGTAGCAAACGTGGAAATAGCCGTTCTGCTCAAAGAGCACGACGGGGAGCGGACGCTCCCGATTTTCGTCGGCGTTCTCGAAGCAAATTCGATTGCCGCCCAGCTGAATAACGAAAAGTTTCCACGTCCGCTGACACATGATTTGTTCAAGAACGTTCTCCAACGGTTGGGATGTAATCTGGAGCGAGTTGAGGTTTCTGATCTGGTGGACAATACCTTTATCGGGAAGCTTATTCTCAATCGGGGAGACGGTGAGAAAATGGACATCGATTGCCGTCCCAGCGATGCCATTTCGATGGCGCTCCGGTTTTCTGCACCAGTCTATGTTGCAGAGCACGTCATGGAAGATGCAGGAAAAGTTATCGATGAAATAGACCCGGAAACCGTAGCGGCGGCTTCTTCGACCCAAACCCCCGTTCTCTCCAGACTCGACCAGCTTCAGGCCGATCTCAAGAAAGCGATTCAGGAAGAGCGCTACGAAGACGCTGCACGGCTGAGAGATGAGATCAGTAAGGCCCGGGAAAGCGGCTCATCGAACTGACTCGAAACCAAGCACGATGGCCTCTCGTAAGAAAAAGAAAACAATTAGCGCCGGAGGCGTCGTTCTCGATGCTCGCGGCAGAGTCGCCCTTGTTAGTCAGCGCGGCAATTCGTGGTCACTGCCCAAAGGACACTTGGAGGGCAAAGAAAGCCCGCTCGAGGCCGCGCATAGAGAAATTTACGAAGAAACCGGTCTGTCAGAGCTGACCTATCTGAACGACCTTGGGTCCTATCAGCGATACCGGATCGGTAAGGGTGGAGCCGGTGAGGACCGCTCCGAGCTGAAAACAATGGTTTTTTATCTATTTACGACATCCCAGACAGAGCTTTCACCTCAGGACGAAAAGCACCCCGAGGCTAAATGGGTTCCTCCACAGGATGTTGCCCCGCTCCTGACCCACCAGAAAGATCGGGAGTTTTTCGTGTCGATACTCGACCGGATACGTTTATGATCAAAGAGCTTGTACGGAAAACGCGAAGTTACCGGCGATTTTTCGAAAATGAGCCGGTGTCGACGGAAACGCTCAGAGGCCTCGTAGATTTGGCGCGTCTCAGCCCTTCCGGCGCTAATAACCAACCATTGAAATTTATTCTCTGCTCCGATGAACCCAAGCGAAAGCTCGTGTTCCCCTGCCTCAAGTGGGCTGGTTACATCTCTGACTGGGATGGCCCAATTGAAGGCGAGCGCCCAGGCGGCTACATCATAATAGTGTCAGATTCAGAGATTTCCCAAAACCCAGGATGCGATCATGGAATTGCGGCGCAGTCGATCATGCTCGGCGCGTCCGAGCAAGGCCTTGGCGGGTGTATGATCGGTTCGATCGACCGCGATAAGCTACGGGCTGCACTCGGTATTTCCTCCCGGTTGCAGATCATGCTGGTTCTCGCTCTGGGTAAACCGCGTGAAGAAGTGGTTATCGAAACTGTCGACTCGGACAGTGACATAAAATATTGGCGAGGTCCCGACGGCGTCCACCACGTCCCGAAACGTCCTCTCGACGACATCGTTTTGCCTCTCTAACTGGATGCAAATTCGATACTTACGCCAGTTTCCTGATCCCAAGACATTTCAGGTACGATGTCTCCGGCATACCAAGCAGCACCGGATGGTCTTTGCTCTGCGTTCCCCGGAAAAAAACCTGACCCAGTCCTCCTTCTCTGGAAACCGCTCCAGCAATTACTTCGCGGAAATCGACATCGCTCAGATGATGACTGCACGAACAGGTAAAAAGAGAACCACTGGGAACCAGTACACGCCAGGCAAGCCTATTGAGCTTCCGGTATGCCTTTCTGGCCTGCGGCAGACGTTTCTTTGATTTAACAAATGCAGGAGGGTCGGCAATCACGATATCGTACCGATCGGTAGCTTGTTCCAGAAACGAGAAAATATCACCGCGAACAAGATTCACTTTGCCTTCGGACACCTGGTTTTGGTTAAGCGATGCGCGAACCAGATGCAGAGCATGTTCACTCTGATCCACGAATGTCACGTGATCTGCGCCGGCAGCCAGCGCATGCAGCCCCCATCCACCCGAGTAGCAGCAGAGATCCAGCACCCGCGAGGACGGGTACTCTTTCTGTATAAAACTGGTCAGATAGTGGCGATTATCTCGCTGATCCAGGAAGTATCCGGTTTTCTGACCCGCAAGAAAATCCGCCGAGATTGTCACTCCCTCTTCCCGAACCACCCCGTTGCGCACCACCTCGATATCACCATAGGACATTTTCGAGAAGTTCTCGATTCCTTCCAGATGCCGCACCGACGCATCGCCGCGCAGCACCAGGGCTTCCGGTGTCACACCCAGAGTTTCTTGCATGCAGGAGGGTATCAGATGCTCAAGCTCCGACAGCACCCGGTCGATTCCAGCGGTGTTGCTCTGGAGCACCGCTACCGGCGGAAACCAGTCTACAATGAGACCGGGCAATAAATCTGACTCCGAGAAAACAAGTCGACACGATTCCATGGCTCGTGCTTTCCTGCGTCCGATACTGCTAATGAGGCGGCTTCGCAACAGCGAACCTGCATCGCATTCCGAATCGAACGATACCACCCGTCCCGCTATAAGAGAATGACGGTTTACGTAGCCGGTACCCACCGTTTTCCGGTCGGACTCGAACCGGCACCAGGTTCCAGGTTGTTCTGGAACCGAATTCATGTCTATTTCGTTTGCAAACACCCACAGGTATCCTCGCTTTACGGCCGAAGCGGCGCGCTGCGATACAGCTACTCGAGCATCTATTTCAATCGTCACATTAATCTCCCTGCCAGGATACTGATTACGTTTTCGACACGAAACGTACGGCTGCCAAGCGTTCGCCGGGAAAAACCGGCGCTCTCCAACATCGCAGTCTCCGATGTAGTAAACCCGGACTCCGGACCGACAGCGATGACGACCGGCCCGCTCACCTTGTATTCGCACGGAATATCCGAAGCCGGATCGGCGAGAATCGCGGTCTGACCTTGTACAATGCTCGGGAGTTCGTCTTCAACATACGGACGAAACCGCTTCTTGAACTCCACTTCTGGAAGCACGGTATCCTGCGCCTGTTCCAATCCGAGGGTCATCTGGCGAAGCAGCTCGGTCTCCTGAAGAAACGGGCTTTGCCAGTAGCTTTTCTCGACGTGCCATGTACGAATGACGATAATGCGTTTCACTCCAAGTGTCGTGACCGTCTGTAAGATCCGCCGGAACACCTTCGGACGAGGAAGCGCAACAATCACCGTGAGGCCGAGAGGGCGAGGCGGATCCCGGTACAGATGCACCTCCAGTTCAATCACCTGATCATCGATTCCCGCAACGAAGGCTTCTCCCATTTTCCCATTCACCACTCCGGCAGGAATGGTGTCGCCAGTCACGATTTTTTTTGTCGTACGCAGATGAACCGCGCGTCGGTCGCCGGCGTCTACCAACACACGTTTCGGACCGGTGAAATCGGATTTGGTGAGCAGGAGAAGGTTCATCGGGCATTTCTTCCCAGAAACGATCATTCATGCGATCAAAGTTGTGATTCAGAACGAATTGCAGCATATCGCTCACGGGAAAATACCTCTTCGCACTACCGCCCCCGAGCCGATTGGACCTATATTTGCAGATACCCTCAGGGATACCTTTGAGAGATAGATGCGATAACCGTTCTCTGATAATAAATGATTTTTTGCGTTCCGCTCAGGCACATCAAATTCCCAAACAGCGAATCGCGCCACTCTTCAGA
>JBEPYC010000155.1:0-9078 GCA_041641555.1 Chitinivibrionales bacterium
TCAGTGCGATCGTCAAAACCACCCACTTTGTACTTTTCATGCTTACTCCCCGGTTCAAGCGTAATTATAGAAGTTTGTTGATCTAATAACGAATAGCGGTTACCTGCGGAAGGCCGCAGGCCTATCCGCAGGTATACCCCGAAGTTATAACGGGGCAACTATTTCAAGCCAAAACTATCCGTTCATTTCGATTGACGTGAAGCCCAGGAAAGCGAGTCCACCAGAGATTTGAGAAAATAGAAGAGAACCTGTGCGCTGTTCTCGCCCTCCACACACTCTGCCCATCTGCCATTGATAGCGGAGAGCGCAAAACTAAGGCACTCCTTCTCTCGGTAATTGCGAAATGCACGAGCAACAGTCTCTTCTGGGTCAAGTTCAGATTCCACGTAGGTCTTCATCCAGCCATTCTTAACTATAAAGTTCTTCAGTTTGTTCTTCGACACTGAGGAGATTTCACCATACTTGTATTTGAAAGCCAACCACAAGATGGTTGATAGTTGCACAAACGCTTCCGCTTCCATTTCTCCCAGGCTATCGTCAGCCACCTTCGCCAGACTCAAATATCCAGGCTGCTGGGAAACAAAATCGTCGATGACCCCATTCTTCCCCTCTTGGGTCAAACTGTCAAAATGTGTATATGCCCGCTGAATATCAACTTTACATACCACGCAAACTGCCTCTCAATCTCAATAGGAACGGAATAGTCATTCTTTAAGAAATATACAATAACGTTTAGCGGATACCTGCGGAACGGGCGGCGCGCGCAAAGCGAGCGACGGGGACCCGTTCCGTCAGCGTACACCGTGCAGTTATAACCGGACTCCGGACTCAGAACTACCACCAAACCCCCAATACCACAGAAGCCCGAAAAACCAAAAGACAAACTACAAGCTGCGAATCAGACGCTACGTTCCAGAAACCTATGCACGCCGATGCCGGTAATCACGAAACGGCTGCGAACGCCGGTAGATTTGACGCTACCAACCACTCCCGTACGTTCTCAACATGCCCGCCTATAAAATGCCGAAGTGCCGTAAGCACGCGACGGCGCCAGGGGCGCCAGCGACTGGACAGCGCCGTGCCTTGCGTGACACGAAGGCGACCACCTCTCAGCGGGCATTTTCCCCGCAAACCACCGAACCAGATTCCACACAGGTGCTTGGTCGCAAGAACCACTCGACGAGCTATTCCGGCGCGCCCAGAAACGACGATTGAAGGAACACCGGACCTCTGAGACCAGGCTATGTAGTCAATTCCACGAAACGTTATGGCCGACATTGAGGGAAAGGGCTAAATGAGCGTTGAGCGCTACAGACTTGTATGGATGTCGAAGGTAACTCTCTGAGCAGGTTTACGCATGATGTGGCTCTTCAGGTGCCCTCATTATGCCCATTCCTGCTTCAATCGTATCGGCAGAAAGATCTGCTCCACACGCCCATTCAACGAAATACCCCCCATTTGAAATTTGCTTGAACTCCTCCTCGCTCTTCAGCGGTACGAAAGCCTCAAAATCCAAATAGGAAGAAACATCAAAGACTCCGGTTGTACCTTCAGCGGTTGTGATTTGGAGCCTATGTCCCGGCAGGACCTTTAAATTCACGATTCTCATTCATCTAATCCTTTGATTTTGAACGGCGTCTTACCTTCAACAGCTAACTTCCAGTCTGCGAGCAAATCATCCTTGTGAATCTCAATCCAGTCTTTCGGCTTTTCTCCACCGAAAGGACCATCATGGGGTATGCTGCCGCAGCTCCCGTACCACAGAAGTTCTATCGCCCTCGTGACCATGCCGCTTCGCCGTTCTTCAAGCTCGTGCGTGGCCATTTCGCGGAGTTCGAGAGAGTTTATGCCGATTGGTTTCAGGAGAAGTACGGTTTCTGGCGGTCGGTGATCGGCACTGCGATCCCAGAAGTTTCTGAAGTGCGGAGACCCAAGAGAGGGCTTTGCCCGAGTTCGCTGTCCAGACTGCAAAGAGGAGTTCTTCGTCGCTTTTTCGTGTCGCCAGCGATCGTGCTGTCCCTCCTGCGACCAGAAGCGGGCGCTCATGTATCGAGTTTGTATCGTACGAGGGCCAACATCAAGTTCGAACAATCGTTCGGCCCCTCCGACTGCAGTACCTCTGGGAACTTATGCAGGAGATTTATTGACCAGCCGCGGCGTCAGGCATCCACAATCCGGGCGTTCGGCATGCAATTTCATGAATGACGCACGGGGTGCATGGGTCGGCCTATTTCTGCACTGTTGCATGCAATGGAAGGGGCTAATTCCAGCGAAGTCTTCTACATTTCCACCATAAGCCGGGAAGAATCGCCAAACCTGCTCCTGTCCCGCAGCCACTTTCTTCCTCTGAATCAGTGTTCGGACTGGAGGCCTTCTCACAATCCTGTGTCTCCTCCCAGGATTGTGAATGGCTATCCATGAAGTTTTTCATGGAGGATGAGAGATTACACAGATTATTGAAATGAATGCCGAGAAAGGTCAAATTGCTGAGGCTCCTTATGGATGGAGGCAGTGTTGTTAAACCGTTCGCATCACAGAAGAACTCTTCCAGCATGGTCAATGCGCCGATGCTGTCAGGGAGGTGCGTCAGCTTATTGTTGTCGATTCGTAATACTTTCAGATTATGTAGCCGGGTGATACTTGGAGGTATTTCGATGAGTTCGTTATTGCTCAAGTAGAGATGGGTGATGAACGGAAGCTCATCGAACAAGTCCGGAATAGTCTGCATGTCTCTTTTGCACAAATCCAGTACGACGTTTCGGCCGCTGAACTGGTGCGACACACTATCTACAGGTAGATGCGAAAACTCTGCCGCGTCAAGTAACTGCCTCACCGCTATCGAATCAGATCCGCTCAAATAGCAGGTCTGCGTATATGACCAGAGCGAATCGTAGTCCTTGACCCACTCTTCTGTCGCAGAGTCAAGCGCACAAATGTGATTGGAGTCAATTTCAAAGACTTCAAGATGTGAGTTGTGTATAATATTGTCCGGTAATGTCGTGAGACGGTTGTTGTCAAGCACTAGACTCCGAAGGAGTTCCATTTGAAAGATCTCTTCCGGTATCGTGGAGATCGCATTGTGATTGAGAATCAAAGTGACCAGACGAGTGCATGCAATAATTGAATCGGGGAAATCATGGAGAGCATTGTGAGAAATATTCAGAAGCTGCAATTGTTTCATCTGAGATACCGATTCAGGCAGATCCGCACATTCATTATGGGAGAGATCCAAGACCGCGAGATCAGGCAAATTACCGAAATCATCGGGGATATCCCAAATGAAATTCGCAGCGCAATTAAGAGTTCTGAGGTGTGTCAACTCTGTAATACATGGTGGAATCTGCGTAATCGAATTGTTACGACAAGAGAAGTTCTCCAGATTTACCAGTTTGCATACAACGGTCGGAATGCTGAGAAAGTCATTGTCGCTGATGTTCAGATCGATCAGTTGGCCTAAATTCACAAACTCGGCAGGAAGATCCTTGATGCTATTCGAAGAAAGGTTCAGGTGTTTCAAAGAAGACAAGGTACCAATGTCATCGGGAATCGCCCTAAGAGCATTGCCCGACATGTCCAATGAGGACAGATGTGTCAAAGAAGAGAATGCCATTGGCACTTCAGACAACTTATTGTCAGCGAGTACCAAAATCTGGAGTTCTTCCAATTGTGCTATGTCACCGGGTAGCACCCGAAGGCCTCGGCCGCGCAAGTCTAAAGCTACAATACGGGCATACCGCGCCTGAGACACTTCATCAACGGATACGTAGGGCAACTTGTTTGCGTCAAGAATTGAACGTACCGCAAGGGAGTCATCAATATAGGTCTGGCTTGACACTGGTTGCGATAACAATACAACTACCAAGTGGAAGATGGAAAGTGCTGTGCATCGTTTTCTATTCATACCATTGATAAGTCCCTACCGCAGAAGAAAGTTTATGCGATAATAATACCGAACCTTCAGATTCTTTCCACCTCGTCTTGGCGGAGGAAAGCGCCACCGGGGCAGCACACTGCCGGTTGCTGCCGCAAACTGCGGATGACCAAATACACTATCGATTTCAAAGGAATCAACACGCCCCGACTCATTCACAATAAGATCAACATCTACCCATCCCTCAATGCCTGCTTTCCGGGCGACCGGAGGATAGGGTGGTTTTGGATTAAAAATGGGGTCAAACTCAACGTTATCAAGTTCTTCTGCGGATTGTATGCGAGTTGGGGCGACCTGC
Organism: Chitinivibrionales bacterium; assembly: GCA_041641555.1. GTDB lineage: Bacteria > Fibrobacterota > Chitinivibrionia > Chitinivibrionales > WJKA01 > JBEPYC01. The sequence continues at coordinate 4,230 of JBEPYC010000155.1, forward strand.
CGGGGAGCCGCAGGCTGCGCGGGACCGGAACCAATGATATCACCCGGGACGTTATCTGCTGCAGCTATTGGAGCAGTGTCATGTTTCGGTTCTTCCTGTATGCGTTCGTCCTCGGCGGTTGCGTCTTCAGGTTTGGGTTCGGATCTGGTGGCAGGCGGTTCCGCTTCTGGAGTGTGGATTGGTTCTGTTTGCGGAGGTGTTGGTATTTTCTGCTTTCTGATGAGTTCAATCATATCGAGATGAACTACGCGGGGAGATGTTTCAGATTTGACCGTATAGTCTGTTGGACCTAACAAGAGGCCAAGGCCGGCCAGCATCAAGAGAGCGCCAAGCCAGGCACATATCCACCGCCCGGCACCGACGGATTCAAAAGACGATATGCCGTATCGGCTCATGTCTCCGGTGTTTTTGTGCGCCACCATTACTCTACTGTTGCACTTTCCTCAACGAGTTCGACCTTTTCCGTCCCGATTGAGAAATGATAGACTTCAGCAGCCCTCAAACGATCCATAAGTTTGATCAGGGGGGCGACATCACTTGATTCATCGGGAATAATGACAACGCTGGCATCCTCAATGTCTATCAGTTTTTCCGCAACCTCTGTTATCAAAGGACCCAGATTCATAGTTCTGTTGTCATGCCAGTACTGGCCAACGCTATCGATAGAAACAACAATAAGATCCTTCTGGAGCGCCTCGGATGTTGAAGCTCTTGCTTTTCTGACTACAATGCCGGTTTCGCGGTTGAAGCTGGTTGTGGCCACAAAGAAGATAAGCAAAATGAACACCATGTCTATCAAAGGTGTCATACCAATGACGGCTTTCTTCTTAACTATTTGTGTATTGCTAAATGGACTATTGAACATGGTGATCCTTCAAGTAATCAATCAAGAACGTGCATGCTTCTGTCGCTTTTGTGGTGATTTTGGTCAATCGGTTCTGGAGCATTGAATGTCCCAGGATCATGGGGACTGCGGCGATGAGTCCTGCCTGGGTTGTAATAAGGGCAACGGAGATTCCGTCGGCCATGGCTTGTGGATCACCTGTTCCCTGCTGAGAAATGACGGAAAAGGTTCCAATCATTCCTGATACGGTACCCAGAAGACCGAAAATGGGCATAAGCTGCGATAGCGTAGCCAACATATCAAGATATTTACCATATGGTGGAAGATCGCGCTGGAGTACCGCGGCCATCTTTTCCTCGACCCTTTGTTGCGGTAAGCCTCGATTCTCCAGGCCCGTCATCAGGGCATTGCGCAAGACACCTTTCTGCGATTTGAAATACTCTTGAATCTCCTGCAATTTGCCCTCATTGAGCAACTTGTAGAATCTTCTGCACTGTGCAGTGAGTAATACTCCGGTTTGCAGGTAGAACAGTATTCTTTCCATGATTATGGCCAGACCCCACAGTATACCGAAAAGTATCGGATACATGAACAACCCGCCGTTTCTGAAATACTCGAATATATCAACCATCAGCATCTCCTTAAAATTTGAAATCACATCCTATGAAAAGCGCGGGGAAAGGAATGTTTATTCCCAGTTTCTGGATTTCATTTGTTTTCCTGTCAATATAGAAAGCATTCGGACTATTCAGGATGTTCCATAGTTCAAGATATAGGTGCACATAGGCGCGTTTAATCGGGATTTCCCTGGCCACCCTGAAATCAAGTCGCTGATATGCCTTATACCGGCTGCTGTTATTGGTTTCGATTGCAATACTGTTGAAAAGGGTGTCGGTGACAGTCACTTGTGTATATGGGTACCCTGACATGTACTTATACTTGAGACCGATTTCGTATCGTCTCGGCAAACGATATTGGTTGACATAGGATATCACGAGGGGGCGGTCGAATTCAAATGGTGTCCAGTCGGCTTCCGAATCATTTCTTCGAAACGATCGACTTAAGGACAGCGATAGCCATCCAAACCATTTCTTGTTTGGCTCATAGCGAAGAAGAAACTCAAGTCCAAATCCCAGTCCCTGACCCTCATTGTTGTAGTGGATAGAGTACTCTTCCCGTGACATGAGATAGGTCGCGAACAGGGCATGATAGCGCTCGGGGTTTTCTTCAATAAGTCTTGCGATTGCCCTGATCCTGGTCGTGTCGGATCTGATATACAATTCTGTTTTCAATTCCTCGGGGCTCAAACCGGAACCGGTAAAACGAGTCGTCGCACTCTCTGTAAGCAAATCGTAATAGTACTTACCGTAAAGATCCACCTTTTGTGTCAACCAGGGGAAGAATCTGTTGGCCAGTCCCAGTGATGCATGCCAAGTCTTCTCCGGCTTCAGATGTTCAGATAAGGCAATGACTGCGGGAGCATAGTTGTTCTGGGTGTAGTGGCCTCCAGCCGCTATGACCTCACTCCTCTTAGTGAGAGAGTATTTGCAGGATAGTCGTGGTGAAACCCCAAGCGAAGAATCTACCTCCGAGGCTTCAAGACGCACCCCCCCGTTGATATGGAGGCGGTCGTGGACCGTCCAATCATCTTCAATGAACAATGAGCCGTTATAATAATTATGATACCCCCTGTAGCCGATGAAGATTCTATTCCCGACACCCGTAATATCGTAAAACCGGATACTGTCTCTTCCGTCCCATGTTGCGGACAGGCCGTCGTCACCAGTGAGTAATCCCCAGTAGTCACCGGTGTTTATGCTGCCCTTGGTTATAATCTCATGTAATGTGCGCCCTGTGTAGACCTTGTATTTTGCCTTGTTATATTCAAGCTGTATGCCGGCGTGAATAAGGTGATGCTCAAATCCTGAATAAAGCCATTTAAGTTCACCGTTGTATTGGTCGAGTGACATGTCGAATACCGAGGTGTCTTCTGAAAAGGAGAACTCATTGGGAGGAAAACTCAAATCCCAGTACTGGTTTTGCCATGCGCCGGTCAACGTAAGAATGTGATGGTCATTGGGCCTGTATGATAATGTGCCATAGAGCATATCAAAGGTTGAGCCATACGTTATGAGGGTATCAATACTTCTGGTTTTTCGGGAGGGCGCGGAAATGGTTCTATCGGGGTGGGCCGGGTCTGCATAGAGCCCATAGGGTGTGTCCTCATTGTACGAAGGAAAATACCGTATGATCTCAAAAGTGGTATCCCGCAAATAATCATCGATACTCTCTTCTTGTGTCAGCCGATCAAGGAACTGTCCCGGGAAGACAGTATCGATACTACCTGTTAGCGTATCATTCGTGGGATTATACAACTTCTTATAGTAATGAATTACCGGCGTCAAGGAATCGGCAATGATATACCTGAAACGATCCGTGTTGAAAAGTTTCTGACCAAATATCTCGAAGTTGTCACCTGGCTTGAAGTGTAATCCTACTGAGTAATCATTGTAGTCAGGCAAATTGATGAGATCCTTGAACTCATTGATATCTTCCTCTAAGTCTGGGTTGACACCCGCACTACCGTTTTCCATGGCGGATTTAACCATGAAATCATAGTAGCTTCCCTGCACCGAGGCGTTTATTCCGAGGCGGTTCCTGAAAAGGGGGACACTGAGATATCCGCAATACTGCAGGATGTTGGCATCGAGAATTATTGATAATGAATCATCGGCGGGCCGCTTGCTTTCCAGGCCAATAATGCCCGATTGGGCATTATAATAGTTTGACGGGTAGCCGGAGCGGTAGAGCGACATGTTTTCAACGGCCATTTGATTGAAGCTTGAGCGTACACCGCCGAAATGGTAGGGCTGCAGGAGCGGAATTCCATCGACAAAGATCCTTGTTTCCAATTCCTCGCCGCCTCGTATGATACAACGTGAAGAGACATCGTTCTCACTGGATACGCCGGGCATTGCATGTAAGACTCGAAGTGGGTCATTCATAGTGGCTGAAAACCGACTAATTTCATCACTATCAACATTATCCTGTGCGACCTGGGTATTTGTGTGAAGAGACTGGTTATCTGCCAGAACGGTAACCTGTCTTCGTGCATTCTCCGTTCCCTGTCGGTGGAGCGGGACGGTAAGGTAAATTGGAGTTCCTGCACCCGAACACTGAATCGTTTCAAAGGCGTCTTTAAAACCGGGAGCCTTTACATGCAGGGTTTGCATGCCAGGTTGGGCCGTGTTGAAATCGAAGTTGCTTTGATCAACGGCGACGGTATCTTTGTTACACAGTAGTACAAGACCATCCGTCTTCCGGATTGGTTGACCGTCGTTATCCACAACATACCCGTAAACGCGGCAGTAAACTGCTGTATCAATACTGGTGGCGGCCCTGGCAATACTTCGCTTCGTCGGCGCAGGTACAAGCGTGAACGTCACAAAATAGTTCTGCTGATCAGGTTTCAGAGCAATGGTTTTGTGAACCGGCTCATACTTGCGGGACAGAACAGAAATGACCGCGTAATCAGACTGCTCAAGTGCATATGAAAAATTTCCGTACGTATCGGGCTCAATAGATCCAGAATCCACAAGTATAGTAATTGAATCATCGTCGGGAACGTCCCCGGTCAGTTCATCAATAAGCATCCCTTCAATTACAACATTCTTTGCGCGTGACGTGTGAAGTGAATCTCCGGGCAATCCTTGTTCCGTGTCCAAAACAGTACCCTGGTGTGTATTCGCATCGGATGGGCTGTTGGGAAAGGTCTGTCCATGGAGTGTCGTGAAGACGCATGCGCATACCATGAGGATGCATACAGTTGAGAGTCCTGAACCTGGTATCCCGCATTCTGTATCCTTGACGGGTCGCGTCTTTGTCTTACTTTGCACAATGCCACCGAAAGCCGATATGATACGTGATACCGATGGGTGTAACCGGAGAATAGCGAGGGAAGAACAAGGCGGCTTCGGGGACTATGAAGTCCGGTAGAACAGGAAC
>JBEPYC010000156.1:0-9070 GCA_041641555.1 Chitinivibrionales bacterium
CCTAGGCATATCGATCTCTTCGTACAAACCTCTCGTTTGCGAGCCCGGACAATCCTCTGCAGACAATGGTTCTGACTTCGGCGGGTCCATCCGAAGGAAAATCCCTTACCATTACCAACATTGCGCTGGCTCATGCCCAGATGGGGAAAAAAGTGTTGCTGGTGGACACCGATCTGAGAAGGCCCATTCTGCACCACCTGTTCAACAAGAGAAGAGAACCGGGCTTTACCGAGCTTTTTGGCGAATCTCCCGATTACGACACATCGATCCGATCCACAGAGCGTGAGAATCTTTCTATTCTGACTGCCGGGCTCTTCACCCCTAACCCAGCCGAATTGATCGCCTCGCAGCGCATGGCTCAGCATCTGGAGTACTTCAGAAATCATTTTGATATCATATTCTTCGATACCCCGCCGGTCGTAGCGGTCACCGATGCCTCCCTGCTTGCCTCCAAGTCAGATGGCGCCATGCTTGTTGTCAAGTCGAGGCAAACCGATCGCGAAATTGCGGCACGCGCGGTTAAGAGCTTGCAGAACGTGGGAGCAAAACTCGTGGGAGTCGTCCTCAACGACATCGATCTCTCCCACCGTTACTCCTCGTATGGCTACTATAAGTATTACTACCACTACTACAAGTCAAAAGCAGATTAGCCGGAAAAATGAATCCAATCCAGCCCAAAGAGTTCTCTGAGCGTAAACATGCGCTTGGAGAATGGAAAACATCGGCTATGTCCGGCAGCAATCCGGTTGTCCGCGCGCTCTTCGATTATCTATCGATGAAACGACGTGGTATCAGTGCATTGGCGCGGCACATAGCCGCAGATAGCCTGGTCCTGGATCTGGGATGCGGAAATGGGGCCTACACCAAATGGCTTTCATCCCAAAAACCGCTGAAGACGGTGTCTGTCGACTGGTCGTTTGATGCTCTATCAAAGAGGTTTGGGGCCAGGAAAGAGGGTGCCATGCGCGTTTGTGCCGATGCTTCGCGGCTTCCGTTTCGTGCGGAGTGCTTTGCTGGAGCATTTTCAATCGATACGCTGGGTCACGTAAAAAGTCAGGACGCCTGTGCCGATGAATTGCTTCGCGTCTGCCGACCCGGTGCCCGGCTTTTCATTCACAGCGAATGTGGGGATTACCAAAGCCGCTGGCCCGACGATGATTTGATTACCCGGCTGAAAACAGATGTGCTCGCAGAGCAGGACGGGCATATCAATCTCCGTCCTTCGCATGAGATTCGCGCCATGTTTGCACGCCGGTTCCACCTGCTCTGGTTTTCCAGTCCAGCAGGGGTGCTCGGATGGCTTTTCGGATACCCGGAGAAATATGCACCTGCTTTCCGGCAGGCACGGATGTTTATCCCGTGGATCTGCGCGGTTGTCACTTCGGTTGTTAAAAAGACACCCGTATTCGGTTGGGCGATGCGTATGCTCAATGCGACTACCAACCACCTCGAACTGTTCCTGGGGCTCGAGGGTGGAGGTTCCTGTTTCTGTGCACTTCGCAAGCCGTTTCATAGCGACCAACGGACCGAGTAACATGATTGCGTGCTCGATTGTTATCCCAACGTTTGACCGTCCTGAGCAACTCCGCACTCTTCTTGATGCACTCAAGCCGCTGGTACGGAATTCCGGTTTATGCGAAGTTATTGTCGTATCGCAGGGCACCGCCTCCCTTCCGTCGGCTGAACCCATCGAATTCTCCCTGGTAAAACTGCCGCGCCCCGGACTCACCAGAGCGCGAAATGCCGGAATCAGGCAAGCCAAAGGGAACATCATCCTGTTCCTCGACGATGACTGCTTTCCTTCTCCGGGTATCATAGAAAATCACCTTCAGCTTCATCAGGAATACAACGATCATGGTGTCATCGCGGGTTCAGTACTTGACGAGAATAATGCGGGCACGAAACCCCAGGTGGTCCAATTCCATCGTCAAACCCTCGAGTATCACTGCGATTATGGGCGGAAAGAAGAGTGCGACATACCAACTTTCTGCGGATGCCATTTTTCTATCAAGCGTGACATTACCAGGAATTTTCTCTTCGATCCCTGGTTCCGGGGAAACGCTCACTTCGAAGAAATCGATCTGGCCATGAGGCTTGAGACTGCCGGCATTCCCATAAGGTATTCTTCACGTGTTTCGGTTCATCATATGTTGCATGCCTCCGGGGGTTGCCGTGCCGAAACAACGGTGCCCGGTTTCCAATTCAACAGGTTCTTTAACCGTGGCTTATGTTTTGCCAAGAACGTTACCTTGAAGTCTGCCGGAGCATTTGTCACGAAACAGAAACACGATCTCGAATACTTCTCCCGTGATATGTCCGGCCACAACAAGATGATTCTTCTGGCCGGAGCATCAGGACTTTTCTTTGGTATGGCGGCGGGTAAGCTTCGAAGATGCTACGGTGACCCTCACTACCGCCCTTACCGAAAACCCGTTCCTTTCGCTACGAGTTGAATCGATTGTCGGACACTACATGAACAGTCGTTCTGAACATGAGGATTTCAAAATTGGATGGGTTTATCCACGCAACCGCCGGTGTGGGATCTCCTTCTACTCCAGGAAGTATATCCATGCTCTGGAGAAGCTGGTACCGGTTGTCGAAATCGATCCAAACGACCTTCTCTCGGAACCGGAGCAGATCGCCCGGATACTCTCCAGCTGTTCCCTTATCCACGTTCAGTACGAACCGTCCTTTTTTTTCTCTCAGAAGAAGGACGTTTACCCAAGAATCATCCGTTCGCTCAAAAGGCCGGTAGTCATTACTATGCATGAGGTGTATCGGAATCCGCCGGGGGTTTTCCCCCGTCAGGCCATTACCGGTGCTCCTCCAGTCAGGTGGATCAAAAAACTGCGCTACGATATCCGCCACCCCGAGCTTACCGCGTTGAGAAAGCACCGCCGGTTTTCCTTCGGTGCCAGAGTTATTCTTGTACACTTTCCCTATCAGAGACAAATTCTTGTAGAACAGGGCGTCGACCCAAGCCGTATACAGGTACTTCCCTACCCTGTCAGTCCGCACAACCCGGCAACATCCTCACCCACAAAGTTTCTCCATCTCGGTGCAACTGGTTTTGTCAACCCAAATTTCGACTACGATTTGCTCTTCGATGCACTCGCCAGAATTTCCCGTCCCTGGAGATTTACCTGGATCGGAGGAGTACGGCCGCATACCGACGACCAGACCTACCGGGAGCTACGCAACCGTATTGCCGAGAAGGGCTGGGAAGAACAGTTCCTGGTCACCGGCTGGGTTTCGGATCAGAAGAGGGACGAACTGCTCGCCGAACTCGATATCTACTGTGCACTATTTTCCGCGCGAAGCTCATCGGAGAGCCTGGCAACGGCTTTGGCAGCTCAGAAAATGGTGATTGCCACACCGTTAGAATTTATTTGTGAACTGAATCAAGACCGGCCAGTTGTTCATACCGTTGCATTTGACCCAGAGGCAATCGCCCGTGACATAGAAACGCTCGGCAGGGATTCGAAAGTCGCCCGCCCATTCCGGGACAATATCAGGCACTATATCGAAACCAATTCCTTTGATGTACTCTCTGGAAAGCTTGTGGACATATATCGATCATGCCTAAAAAATTGAGAATAATCTGGGATTTGAGACTGTATTCTCTCGGGTATGCACAGAGAGGCATTGGTGCATACACCTCGGCTGTCATCTCGCGCCTTCAATCCCGCCTTCCCGATCATGAGCTCCTGGTCATAGGCACCCGAAAAGACATCGAACAACACATCCACATACATCCCGCGCGATGGATATCTTACAAAACAGGAAACTGGAAAACCGACATAATCGCCCTGACTCTTATCATACTTCGTTTCAGGCCCGATATCGTACACCACTGGTGTGTTCTCGGGCCCCTGTATCAGCTGGGAATCGGTCCGGTTCATAAAGCCTTCACAATCGCGACCGTTTTCGACCTGGGGGTGGAATTCTGGCAGGAACTGCCGTTCCTTTCCGCACGACGTGCCTCGTGGTACTGGAGATTTCAGAAACGATTTATACAGGGAATTCAAGCATCCTTGTGCATTTCGGAACAGACTCGAGGCGATCTGCAGAAAATCGATCACTCGCATTCCCGGAGGATTGTCGTGTACCCGTATCTGGGTGAACCGGCGGAACGTTTCCCAATCCATCGCGAAACCTACTTCGTTACACTTGCTGGATCGAGAAACAAGAATACCGCGCGAACGATAAGGGGGTTCCGTTTGTTTTCAGAAGCTCATTCAGGCTTTTCCCTGGTTGTCCTTGGAGCGGTTGCACCAGATGAAGATATCTCTTCGCATGTTCCCGAGTCGGTTCGGTTTGAATCGATGAGCCGCTACCGATATCACCTCGAACATTGCGCGGGGCTTCTGTTTTGTTCAACTCACGAAGGGCTGGGTCTTCCGCCGTTGGAGGCGTTGCAGTTAGGGTGTCCCGTAGTGGCTTCTGATATTCCCGTCCTGCACGAGACACTTGGAGATGCCGTTGTTTATGTGGACCCGCGATCGGTTTCGAGTATTGCCGCGGGAATGGATCTTCTTGCCGAAAACCCGAAAGCTTGGTGTCTAAAAGCTTCTGGCCAGTACCGCCACTACCTGGGGATTGCCCAAAGACAGGAGTCCGAACTCGTATCACTCTATTCGGGCAGGCATAGGCAACAATGACCCTGTTTTCCATTATTATTCCAACGTACAATCGCCCTGACTTTCTGGAAAAGAACCTGGGTGAGATCCAAAGACAAATCGGTGCCACGGACACTGCTGAAATCATCGTCGTCGATGATGGTTCGGGCAATGCTCATAGTCGGGCATATGACCGCATCTGCTCAGGCCCGGGCGTATCACTTGTTCACCACCCGAGAAACAGAGGAATGGCAGTCGCTCGAAACACGGGCGCACGGAAGGCGAAGGGGACATGGCTTATTTTCCTGGACGATGACGTCTACCCCGGCAAGGGCTGGTTTGGTGAGCTTCGGAAAAAGACTGACGGTGCTCAAAAGGCGCTTGGTATTGAAGGCAAAATTGTCCCTTCGGGAGATGGCTTATGGGATCAGGAGGTACAGAATCTTACTGGGGGACTTTTTCTGACATCCCATATTGTTTTTCGAAGAGAGGTGTTCTTTGCCGCGGGCGGTTTCGATGAAGAATTCGAGCACCGAGGACCATTTGCCGAAGATCATGAATTTGCGGCACGCATCCGTACAATGGGCCCTGTTATTTTTGCACCAGATCTTTGGGTAACGCATATGCCGCGAGATATACGCCCATTTCGGTTGCTTTCCGGGGCTCCCCGCCGAATCCTGGGCTTCCTACGATCCGAGCAGTACTTTTGCTCCACTCATCCCAAAGATTACGCGCGGTATCGTCATGCGCAAAGTTTCTGGGGAACTTATCGGAATGTCGCGCTTCGGCATACCTTTTCCGCCTTACACCGCCGCGGAATGCAGGCGCTTCTGTGGCATCCCGCTCAGGCACTGCTTCTTGCCACAGCCTCTTTGATCGAGCAATTCATGTCGTGGCTCGTTCTTCCAGTACTTATCGCAGACAATATACGGCAACATCAATCCAACCGAAAGCGCCGGCGATGATACTCTGGTTTGCGGCATCGATTGCCCCGGCTTCTCGGGGGGGCGTCCACCGTGTCATGGAGGAGTTTGCCGGTGGACTTCGCTCCCGTGGCCATGCCGCTGTCTGCATGTACTCACCAGGCAGTCTCCGGCATTCTTATGTCGCCTTTTCCGTTATGCTCGCGTTCAAGCTTCTGACAACCCCAAAACATCGGAAACCCGATATCATACTGGCCCGCTCATCCGATGGACTCTGCTCTTCAGTGGCCGTTCGTTTGTTACGCTTGCGAACCAAAGTCATTCTGCATAATCATGGATGGGAGCAAAATGCGTATGCTGTCGAATCGCGACTCCCCCGGTTGAGGATTACACACCCGACGACCTGGAAGGCCCATGTAATCCGCTTTCCGCTGGTGCGGCTTGCGTGTCGGCTGTCCCATGGAACACTGCACGGCACGGTATACGAAGCCCGAAGTACAACGCGCATTTGTAAGGTGGCTGGTAAACGTGTTCTCTACGTACCCAACGGTGTGAAAACAAACCGTAACATATGGAACAGGGCATTCCCGGCTCGACCTGATTTTCTCTGTGTGGCAAACAATACCTGGAAAAAGAACCTCGATTATGTAATCGATACTTTCCGGCAGATTACATCCTGCATCCCGCAATCCCGGTTGTTTCTGGTGGGAACCGGAACAGAGAGCATTACCGGTGTATCCGGGCAGGGACCTATTATCAATATTCCTTCAGAAAATCCCGACCGTATGGGTGACTGGTATGCCAAATGTCCTTTCCTGATTTCCGGGTCGAGGTACGAAGGCGGCCACTCTCTGGCAATCCTGGAAGCCATGTCGTGGGGATGTGTGTGCTTTGTTTCGGCGATCCCCTCCACCTGCGAATTCGTTTTGCACAACAGAAACGGCATTCTGCTGGAGGGAATCGATTCTCTCGCCGATGCGCAGACTATCGTCGAGACCCTTGAAGATGCCAATGTTCTGAGCAGGCTCTCCTCCCGGGGGTTTCAAACAGCCCTGCGTAACCGGTGGGGCCGGCAGATTGACAGACTGGAAAAAGCCTTGTGGAAAATCCGGTAACTACTTCGATTGTCGTTGCGAGTCACCGGGGTGATCTGGTGAAAAACCTTGTCGAGGCTCTTGCATTACAATGCCGGGACCGGGAATATCGTGAGGTAATTGTCGTTGCGGATTACCCGGTGGATAATCACCAGAACCTGTATCCCTGGGTTCGGTGGCTCGAGATAGCCGACACCAGCATTTCTCTCAAGCGAAACGCGGGGGTCACAAAAGCCCGGGGAAACGTCATCGGGTTTACAGACGATGATTGTCGCCCCCGACCGGAATGGATCGACTCTGCCGAACGGTATCTGAAAGAACATGGGGATATGGCCGGGGTTGAGGGCAAAACGATTGTACCGGCCGATCCGTCCGAGCCGGGGTTGACCCGGGAGTTTCGACGGCTCGAAAAACCGGGGTTTCGGACCAACAACATCTTTTATCGAAAAGACGTCTTTAGCTCTGTTGGTGGTTTCGATGAACGCTTTACGGTGCAGCGTGAAGATATCGACCTGGCATTTACGGTACTGGCAAACGGATATCGTCTTGGCTATGATAATTCTATCGTGGTGGAACACGAGGTTAGAACGGATGCGAAATGGGATCTTCTCAAGAACTGCATAAACCGGCGATTTGACCCTCTTCTCTACAAGAAACACCCTCGAAATTACCGCGACTGGGTGGGAAGCCCTGTTCCCCGCAGTCTTCTGGCCATAGCACTTCTCTACCTGATCGCACTGGCTTCTCTGCTAGTGTATCCCGCCGTGTTTCCGGCGACGATTGCGGCTGTTATCTCAGTCATTTTTTTGTTGGGATGGCGCCGGAGTAGAAAAGGAACCGATAGAATTGCATCTTTAATACGAGAATGGTGCTCGTTTGCCGCGGCACCCTTCGTTGTCGGCTATGCTCTTGTATACGGTTCTCTTCGGTACCGGAAACTTTTGTTCTTTTGAACTACCGGCACCCTCGTTTTTTTTCGCGGAGGTATGCATATCCGTATCGGTTTTTTCAGCAAGGAACTTCCCTCCAATGCATGTAACGGTGTATCGGTGCAGGTACATCGGCTGGCAAATGCCTTGTGCCGTCGCGGACACACGGTGGTATGCCATTCGTTCAGTCCCAAACCCGAAAGTGCCCTGTACGAACATCGACATTTTGATACCTCTGCCAGGAACCGGGTGATCAGAAAATTCGTTCCCGCACTGCATTTCAGACGCGCACGTGCCGAGGATTTTGATTGTATACACTTTCACGGGGATGACTTTTTGTGCACCGGCACCAGCAGGCGCTTCCGAACGTTTTATGGATCGGCCCTCGATGAAGCCCGCCATGCGCGGAGCATTTCCCGGGTTTTGTATCAGGGGTTTTTCTATCTGATGGAATGGGTATCACTTCTCAAAAAAGGTACGGCAATCGGTATCTCACGTGCGACCACACGCTGCCTTCCTTTGATTGATCACATAATTCCCTGTGGTGTCCCCCTGGACTCGTATTCTCCGGCTGGTTTAAAAACCCCGCATCCCAGGATTCTTTTTATTGGCGATCTCGATAGCAGAAAGCGAGGACGCCTTCTGGTAAAGACGTTCGGGAGGATCGTACGCGCCCATTATCCTTCGGCAGAACTGGCAATTGTGGGTCCTCAGCATGTTTCCGGAGACGGCATCGTGTACCTCGGGCAGATAAGTGAGGGAAAGCTCATTGAAGAGTACCGAAAAGCATGGATCTACTGTATGATTAGTTCATACGAAGGTTTTGGGGTACCGGCACTGGAGGCCATGGCGTGTGGAACAGCCCTGGTGGCAGCTCGAAATGCCGGTACGGAAGAGTTCGTTGTGCATACTCATAATGGAATGCTTTGCAGCCCCCATACTCTCGGAGATGCCCTGCTCCAGACCCTGGGCTCCGCGGAGACTCGATCTAATCTCATCGCGCACGGGCTGCGCACCGTCAAACAGTTTGACATTGACCGTTGTGCTCGCGAGTACGAAGCCTTGTACTGTGCATCGGTAAACCACATCCAATGAAATCGAAAACACATACAATTCTCTTGTACATCGGTATCGCGGTGGCTGGGCATATTCTTGCCTATCAGATGTTCGATATCCCTGGGCATGCCGAAATGCTTGCTCTGGTTGGACTGATTCTTTTTTATCCGATCCTCAGGTTTCCTCTACTCGGAATTTATGTTTTTTTCATTATTTCTCCACTGATCACCTACTTCAGGCGCTTGTATTACCTTGTGTATTCCCGTCCGGATATCGATCCTCTTATCGTCGTCGGAGAAATGATTCTGGCGATTACTTTTGCAGGGCTGTTTTTTGCCTTCCGCGACTTTCATCCTGACAGAAGAGTCAAGGTATATACCCGCCTTGTCGCAGGCTATTTCGGGTTTATGGTTATCCGTGTTTTCCTTTTCTCTCACGGCCCTGTCTCG
>JBEPYC010000157.1:0-9024 GCA_041641555.1 Chitinivibrionales bacterium
GAAGCGATCTGTCCTTGTTTCCGGTGCCACCGGCAATGTGGGAAAGGCTATTCTGAAACAACTGAAGGGACTCGGCGTTTCGGTCACTGCCGGGGTTCGCGATATCCAGCGGGCCAGGAAATCAATCGGCGGACTTGTTTCCGATTTCGAAAGGGTCGACTTTGGGCAGGAACAGCCGCTTGATAGAAGTGAGCGTTTCGACAGTGTTTTCCTGATGCGTCCGCCGGCACTTGCCGATGCCCGGCGGTACTTCGGACCCTTTTTGCGCAGCCTGTCACCCCACACGCACGTTGTCTTCCTGTCTGTTCAGGGAGCCGGGACGCAATCCTACCTTCCGCATGCAAAAATCGAAAAGCTGATCGTGGAAGCCGGGCTTCCCCACACGTTTCTTCGGCCAAGCTATTTCATGGAGAATCTTACAACGACACTGCGGGGTGAATTGGAACGGAACCACCGGATTTTTCTGCCTTCGGGAAATCTTGCCTTCAACTGGATCGCAATCGATGACATCGCGGAAGTCGGCACGAAAGCATTGGTGGGAGAAACAGAGGAACCTGTCCTGACGATTACCAATACCGTCGAGCATGGATTCGAGGAGATAATCGAGACGATCAACCGGCAGTGCGGGACGAATTTTCGGTATGAATCACCGCATCTGATCAGGTACGTGGGCTACGAATTATCCAAAGGGACAAAGCCCGGATACATTCTGATTATGCTGCTGCTTCATTATCTCCCCCGGTTCAGAAAACCCCTGGGAATAACCCATGATTTCGAGCGCATAACGGGTCGGCCACCGATAGGCATTCGTGAATTCGTGAATAAGAACTGTCTCGAATTTCAAGAACTGAAATGATGCGAGTTGTCCGTGAACCAAAAGGGGGCTGCCCGATAACGGCGGACCGGGTTCATCCGTCTATCGCCATTTCCCCAGATAGGCCCCCAGGTGATAGGCCAGTATCCGACCCATGACCATGTCGTGTTCCTGATATTTTGCTGTGCGGTTACTGCTTACCTCGAGAACGCCGAAACAGTCTGTGTTTGTGAGCACCGGGATGCACAGAATGGATTCGACATTTTTCTCCCCGAGGGCATCGATATCTTGATCATATCGCGGGTCGGTCTGCGCGCTGTTGGACACGATCGGCTCTCCGTTAACAAAACAACTTCCGATGATCCCGCCTTGGACATCGATTGTTTCCTCCCGAAGGCCCCCTGGGGTTTGGGGGGACTCCGAAAGAAGAAGTGCCTGAGAACTGTAAGGTACTCGCAGGGCGAGGGCTGCGCGGGCGCTATCCAGAAGCTCTGCCGCATGCTGAACGGCCAGGAGACAGGCTTCCCGGATTTTCTCACACCGCATCAGCCCGTCCATGCAATCGGCCAGAAGATGCATCCGCCCTGCGAGAAGTGTATGAATTCGATCCGTTTCTCTTCGTCCAATACTCTCTCCGCCTGACCGTTCGATAGTGATCACGTTACCACACGAACAGACTATCTCCGTCAGGTCACGATAGGTGCTTTGATCATATGTCCTTAGGCAGGCCGGACACTCGATGTCCAGCGAAAGCTCCCATGGTTTGACCGATTCCTGAAGCTTGACGTTCTTCACGCACTGGCACGTGGCGGGGAGTGATCCAGAATCGGTACGCCGTCGGCATTCTTTGCAGTGAATAACCACGGTTGTGCTCCTTTCCAAATGCTATTTCGAAAATGTCGCGATTGCCGAATCTCTGAAAACCTCGTATACTGTCACCACGAGTTCTTCGATATCCACCGGCTTGGGAATATACGCTTGTGCTTCTTCGCCGTAAAACGCAAGCCGGTTTCTGGCCCCCAGGCCATCTCCGAATCGACTCATTCCGCCTGTCAGAAGAATCACCGGGATGCTCCAGGTCGTTTCATGCTGGCGTAGATTGAGCAGAAGCCCGCATCCATCGAGATCACCCACAGCTTCTTCAGCAATGATCAGATCGGTTCGATGCGAACGCGCTTTTTGCAGTGCGTCCAGACCCGCGCTTACCGATGTAATCCTGGCACATGCACCAAAGGCATCGGTCAGCCGCTGAGAAAGGTCCTTCTGTTCTGATACTACCAATACATCTATGGTGCTCATTATCCTGCTCCTGTTACTGTCTACTGAATTCTTTTGTGAACGTAACGGTCAGATTCAATCAATTTCTGCTCCTGAATAGATCAACAAGGATGCCAAAAAGGGGTGCGTTTCGTAACTTGTTGTTTAACAACAAGTTACATGTAACCCCGCCCTGGAGAGGTTGGAATGAAAGTGGTGCAAAAATGCGACGGTCCCTGAAAAGCGTCGAATTTTTGCACCCGTTTCAGAGGGAGTGAAAGGGGAAATAGAGCGGTTCGAGAGGATGGTTGACCATAAAAAGAGGGCCACCTTGAAAAGATGGCCCTCTACAGGAGGAGGCGCACGATACGGGTAGATTATTGTAGCACGATGTAGTCGAGATAGGTTGCGGTCCGAGCCGTGCGTTTGAACGAGAGATTGTCGCCGGCGCTGAAGTTCACGGAAGCAGTCACTTCGGCGTAGGTTTCTTTTCCATGGCTGACCTGGGTAACCGGAGAGCCGTTGACAAAGATCTCAATTCCGCAGGACGGGTCATCGCCGCGGTACCCAATCGCAATGCTTGAGCCGGCGTTCGGGGCAGAGCCCATCTCCACGGTTGCCGAACCCGATCCGAGTTTCACCGAAGCCTCACCTGAGGCCTGGTCATCGCTGTAGAGGATGCTCCCAAGCAAATTCAAGCTTTCCGCTTCGATTTTCTCGCCTGGAGAGGACGTGCCGCAGGTATTTGTCGGATCACTCGGGCAGGCATCATCGCTGTCGGGAATGCCGTCGCCGTCGCTGTCGACCGGGTCGGTTGTGCCGCCCCCGCCGCTGGTGGAACCGGATGAAATCACCATGTAATCGACATAGTAGTGTTCACTGCCGTTGGATTCCAGGCGGAAAGTGTTGATGCCTGATTCGAGAGAGACATCCACGGTAGTTGTCTGCCACTGGTCGACCGATCCGCTGGTGAGGTCAAGGGTTGACACGGTTGTGCCATTGACCTTCAGCGGGCATCCGAGACTGGTGCCGATTCCCAGGTAGTGGAATTCGACCGAGTAGGTTCCCGCCGCAGGAGCGTCGAAGGTGATCTCGTAGTAGCTGTTTGAATAGAGTTTTATCTTGTTGTATTCGTTTCCGAGATATCCCGAGACATCGGTTTCTGTAGCGGCATTCTGGCGGTCGGTCCAGTTCTCCCAGTCGACAGTGATTTGATCGCCCGGTGTGCCTCCGCAGGTATTCGTCGGATCATTGGGGCAGGCGTCATCGCTGTCGGGAATGCCGTCGCCATCGCTGTCGACCGGATCGGTCGGTACATCGCCTCCGCCACTTCCGGATGAAATCACCATGTAATCAACATAGTAGTGCTCACTTCCGTTGGATTCCAGGCGCAAGGTATTGATGCCTGATTCGAGAGAGACATCTAAGGTAGTTGTCTGCCACTGATCGACCGCTCCACTGGTCAGATCAAGGGTTGACACGGAGGAGCCATTGACCTTGAATGGGCATCCGAGACTGGTGCCGATTCCCAGGTAGTGGAATTCGATTGAGTAGGTTCCCGCCGCGGGTGCTTCATAAGTGATCTCGTAGTAGCTGTTTGAATAGAGTTTGATCTTGCTGTATTCGCTGCCGAGATATCCCGAGACCTGAGTTGCGGATGCGGCATTCTGACGATCGGTCCAGTTTTCCCAATCGACTATATCACCGGATCCATCGGGCGGATCGACAGGGTCCGAAGAGTCACAGGCATCCCCAATTCCGTCACCATCGGTGTCGGCCTGGTTGCTGTTGGAAGTAGCTGGACAGTTGTCTACATCCCCACATACCCCGTCCCCATCGACATCGTTATCGGGGTCATCCGGACAATCATCACAGGCATTACCCATACCATCGTTGTCACGGTCGGCCTGGTTTGCATTGTAGGTGTTAGGGCAGTTATCGATTCCGTCGCTCACGCCGTCCCCATCACTATCGGTGCTTCCACCACCACCGCCACCGGTGCTTCCGTCGATGCATGGTCCGTTATTGAGGTAATTACCAAACTGTTCTGGTGTCGATTCGTCGGATCCTGTGAGTACGTACCAAACCATACCGGCATCGGAGTAGTCGGCTCGTCCTGCAGCATAGCAGCGCTCGACAAACCATGCCAGATTCGGGATATTCTCATCATCGAGGATTCGATCCAGAATATCGAAACCGCAGGCGCTGCCGGAACAATGCTTAATCAGGTTGAAACCGCAACAGTTCTGGCCTTTGATCTTTTTGTAATTGACGCCGAGAGCGCGGATGTCCCCGCCGTCGTGGTTGAGTTCTCTGGTATCGGTGTGCGAGTCATTCCAGAGCGAGTGAGAAATGACGGTCACATACCGGCGTTTTGCCGGGTCAGATGCATTGATTCCCCGCCAGGCTACTTCAAACGGTCCACCTATGCAGAAATAAAGATGGCTGTTGGCCGATGAAGCATTGACGGCGTTTTTGATACTGTTTATCGCCTGGTTGAGCTGCGTCTGGTCATCGAACACTACATTCGGATCGATACCGAAACGCCGTGCTCCTTCGTTTGCACTCTTTTTCATCTCGTTGTATTGATCGGCGGTATTTGCGCCGAGATGAGAGGAATGGTCGAAATGCACCAGACGTTCCTGATTACATTCGGCCGCCAGAAGTGCATAGTAGGCGGCGGTGGCGGCAATGTCATCGTGATCGTGATGATTACCGTCGGTGGAAATAGCGATACGGTCATTGGGTCCAAGCAGCGAAGCCGTAGCGATCATCTGATCTTGTACCGTGGTTCCCACGATTCCTTCATTGGGAGCCTGGTTGGAACACGAAGATAGCCCGATTACCACCAGGCCGAAAACGAGTCCTTTGAAAGCTGTGTGAGAGTGATTTCTTCGAAACGCCTGAAACTGCAGCATACGTCCTCCTTAAATAAGATGGAAAGGGGATTCCCATCTGTTGAATTTGTACACCTCCCCGGCCGTGCCGAGAGATACAATCCCTCCTGTTTCGGAAACGGCCCATATCGAAGCAAGATATATCCCCACGTGTGTAATGCCTTGGTTTAATGAGAGTTATGCCTATGCAGGTTATGTGCCCTCTCGGAAGGCTTATCGGGAAGGTTTGGGGAGAACGGAAAACATTACGAAAGGGAGAGCTTGGGAACAGTGTTCCCAAAAGACGATTAGAAATGAGTCCTGGCAGGAACGCGACAGAGGCGGGACGAACTGGTCGTCCCGCTTAGGTGCAGATGGGCCGTTTTGCACTGGCAACCCGGGAGCTACCTGCCTTCGACCTCGACTGGAGGTGGAAGTGTCGTGTCGCTCTGGAAGGTTTCATCGCGGTTCATATTGATACCGGGAAGATCCAGAGAGGCGCCGATATCGAGGCGGAAGAAGTTTTCCGAGTAGGCGAAGGTCGCCTGGGTGGTGGCATGGGTATCCTGACGACCGATTCTATTCCAGGAGAGTGCTCCATCGATGGTAAGGGCATCGGTTGGTTTGAACCCTGCTCCCGCGGAGAGGCCGATAGACAAATTCGGTTGAATGGAGGAGGCCCCTGCACCCGTAAGACCGATGTTTGCATCGGTCAGGGGATACGATTCCACCCGGCCGCCAAACCTGATATCCAAGACTTCCATGACATACTCACCACCGAGCCGAACCGAGAACCCGTCTTCCAGAGCTTCCCCCTGATTAGTCGTGTTGGAGAACATGCGGGTCTGGAATTCGCCACCGGCACTGAGTTGTTCGGTAATCCGGTACAACGTGCTCAGTGAAACCCGGAACGGAATATCGATTGGTTTGATACCAGTAGCATCTTCTTCCTGGAGTTCCCAGGTCGAAGGGGAGACCAGGGTGAGACCGATTTTCAACGGGTCGACCGGCGCTGCCAGAATGCCCAGGGTTACACCCGCACGTGCTGCGCCCGTAAATGTGATACTGGCGGGATCGGATACGTCATCTTCTGCAGAAACCCAACCTGGAATCCCGAGATTGAATGCCACCCCCAGGTGGGTGACCCTGCCAATCTTGAACGCCAGCGACGGAGAGAAGAAGTGGAGAATGCCCCGTGTTTTAGTTGTTCGTTGCGTTTCCGCCCCGGATAACTCGAAATTTTCCCGAAGTGTATAGTTGAAATCGTACCGGGCGTGGTATCCTACACCCAGGGCCATTCCGAAATTGACATACTGAACGGCAATCGGTGCGGCGATTGCTGCATGTGAAGGGGTGAAGGTGGGGAGGTACCAGGCTGAATAATTCTCGCGATCGGTGGATTCCTGCTCGTATTCACTCTTTACAAGTCCTGTTCTGATAAATCCGCCGAGATCGATCGATGTGTGGTCCAGGGCTGCCATTGCCGCGGGATTGGAAAAGACCGAAGATCCGCCGTTGACCAGTGATGCCCGAAGGCCGCCCATTCCCACACTCCGGACATCGACAGTAAGAGGTGCCATCCTCCGCGAAGTAATCTCCTGGGGACTGGTGACCGGCTGGGCTCCGACAAGAAAGGGTACAGCGCTTAAATAGACCAAGACCGACGAAATTCGCATGCATTTCCTCCTTCAGATGCTTCGGGGGGACAGTATCATGAAAATATTCTTGGGGAGGCGATCGCGCATAGTATCGCGCCGAATTTGTTCGGCTGTAACGGACAGGAAAGCTTCTGTCCGATCGATCCGAAATGTAGTCAGTCCACTGCACGAAGCCATCGGAGGCATTCGTGTGCCCAGGGGAATTCGGCCCGAAGTCCGAGACCGTGGCTTCCTTTGGCATAGATGTGCAGATCGAAAGGAACCCGGTTGGCGCGCAGGGATGAGGCGAACAGGAGGGAGTTTTCCACCGCCACGCCATCGTCTTCCCAGGTATGCCAGATAAAACACGGCGGAGTATCGGAGGACACAAGCTTTTCACAGGAAACCGAGGTGATCAGCTTCCCGGTAGGGTTTTCTCCCAGAAGAGATGAGCGGGATCCTTTGTGGCAGTGCGGATCGGTCATGGTGATTACCGGGTAGCAGAGAATACCGTAGTCCGGGCGGAGGGACAGAGCATGGGAGTAATGCTGCCAGGAGGTAAGCACATGAGCGGCGAGATGTCCTCCCGCAGATGACCCCATGACGCCGATTCGGTCGGGATCGACCTTTAGCTCCCCGGCCCGGCCCCGGATCGTCTCCACGGCCGCCATGCCGTCTTCGAGCATTGCCGGATGACGGTGTCCTTTCGAACCCACACGATAGTAGACCACAAAGCAGGCGTATCCATGCTGCACGAAATACTCCGCATACCCGGTGCCCTCATGGGGTGCGTGGAAATTATACCCGCCCCCGGGAAATATGATCAGGCCCGGGTATTTTCCACCGGAAGAAGGGACGTGGCACTCGATTGTGGGCTGTGGACCGGTCTGCGAGCGGTTCAGATGCCCAGTGATCGTTTTGGGTGTGGTCATATACTACAGATAGTCTTTCGAGTTGGCAGGTAAAGGTTTGGCGCTGTTCCCTGAAAATACCACACGTGCCGGCTCAGGCACAGCGCCATCACCGTTTACACCAGGCCGAGGCTGCACTATGTATTACCGAGGTGTGACAACAGCCCTTCGGCACTTCCGAGTCTTTCTCAGAAGTAATAGCCAACCATCCGCAAACTCCTTTCGGCATGAGTATCATTTTTTCCTGTCAGGGAGGCGGCAGCTGGGCGACCCTGTTGCGCAAGGCCGGCGCTGTGAAGTATTATGACGAAACGGCATTTTTTCGCCCCATACAGTCTCAAAACACAAACCATGTTCCCGGTCGATAGAGCTACCCTGTGACTCAACGATGCTCCGTTGTGTCAGCTCTAAGGTATGTTCAAACGGCTGTGTCGGTGAAAGGTCAATCGCGGTGGTTAGATTCGATGCTCATTCTGATTTTGGACTGTTTGCTTACAAAGAATTGCTTCATGGCAACGCCCCTGTGCTGAATATGAGGCGTTATGATGACTTGAAACGTGCTTCAGTTAAAATCGAGGTAATGACAATTGGCGGAGATTTTGTTTTCTGGGATATAGATTTCGGGAAACAGGATACAGTGCTCAATGTACTGAGCTGTTTAAGAGACCAGATCAATCGAAGCAATGGACAATACCATCTGATAGAGAACGACTCTGATTTTGAATGCATGGAAGACGAATCTATCGGGATTGTTTTTGCGCTTGAAGGATGCCGTTGTCTCACAGAAAATGTGCGTGCCATAGAAGAGCTTCATTCACTGGGGCTTCGATCGATCATGCTGACGGCAAATGAGGAAAACGCATTTGCAGGAGGATGCCAGAAGCCCGGTGCAGGTCTCACCGCTCGGGGGAAAGAACTTCTGAAAATCCTGGCAGGCATGAATGTCATGCTTGACCTCGCCCACATTTCCCAACGTTCATATGCCGAAGTATTGGATGGCTACGATTTACCGGTTATCGTTTCACATGCGAATGCGCGAAAGATATCCGACCACTGTCGAAATCTCACGGATGCACAACTCGTGGCGCTTCGCGAACATGGAGGGGTCATTGGTCTATCCCTGGTCAGTCTTTTCATTGAAGCAACCACCACGAAACGAACCACAATAGAAATGTTTCTCGAGCACATGCGCCATATTAAGGAACTGATAGGCGCCAGGCATATTGGCCTTGGATTCGATTTCATGGATTACATGATGGACGGGCTTAGTGAGTACATCAAGCGTTATCATCTTCCCTCCACCATGTTTAGTTATCCCATGGGCATTGAAGGTCTTTCAGATATTTCCAGGCTTGACCACGCTGTGGCTCAAGCAGCTGACTGGAACATCGAGGATATATACTATGGCAATTTTTTAGAGACCTTCAAAAAGGCACTGAAAGCGCGATAGCGTGCAGGAGTGGGTGTTCACAATGGAGGATGGAGGAAGGCTTGAATGAGGGTATTGTACTGCAAATCGGTATTTGTCC
>JBEPYC010000158.1:0-8994 GCA_041641555.1 Chitinivibrionales bacterium
CACATGAACCCTTGCTTCTTAAGCATAGGTTTTCCCGTGGTTTTCCAACAGGGCCTGGGCAATTGCTTTCTTTTTGGGTTGAGCCACTACGGAAGTATCCTGGTAACGAATTAGAGTAGGGTTACACTATGATCTCTCTCAAGAATCATACCAGAACAGTGTGCTCGTGTCAGCCATACAGATAGTCGTTGCAATGCAGATAGCTGCGCTTCTGGTAAACGTTACGTATCATGAAAGGTCGAGAAAAGGAGGGAAAACGGCTCGCCTTCTCAAGTAATACACTCGGAAATTGGGAGTAGAATCACCTGTTTTTTGTCCCGAATGGGTTCAGGCGCGTAGCTGTCAGGGGAAGAGTCATACGAAAATCGGGAAGGGCCCAACTGCGAAGCCCTTCCCTTCCCGGCGTGTCCTGTCCACAAGGTAGGTTTACTTTTTACGTTTCTCAACCTTGTCACGCCAGAGTTCGTCCACCTTTCTGCCGTCTTTTTGTTTTGCCATCCCGAGTTTCTTTGCAAGACTTCCGGGATCCCACGTCATGTAGTAGACATCCTGTCCGAGCGCATAGAAGAGATCCTGCTCTTCGGTTTCCAGAAAACTCAGCACAAAAGCATCATCTTCCAGGTCCACGGTTTCTTCGACTTCGGTAGAACCATAATCGACATAGTATGTGTGAGTTCCTTGAGGCATTTTTGCTATCGACCAGTACTCTTCGATAGGGTAGGAGTAATCGGCTTCGATCGTACCCAGGTCCATGTCCAGTGCCACCTCGTAGCAGCACCCTGAGCTGAGGATTACGATGAGTTTGGTATTGATTGTCCAGTAGCTGGTGTACTCACGTTGCTTTGTGAAAAGGAACGCGAAGTCATCGACATGATCTCCGTTGAAATCGCCCTGGACGTAGGAGGGGAGATTGGTCGATGTGCGGGTGAATTCCTGGTAGTAGAGGAAATCGGCGTAGCGTGAAGAGCGTGGAGTGAAATAGCCTCTGGTAATGGGGGAGAGGAGTTTGGCAACGGCATCGGAGATAGGGATATGGGTGTTCACATAATAGTCTTCGACAATCACCGTTTCTTCCACATACACGTCTTCACTGTCGTATACCGGATTGGATACGAATGTGCATCCGCCGGCGAGTGCCGCCAACCCGATGAGAACCATAAGCCGTACGCGCATAACACACCCCTTTCGTTGTGAAATTCTCGTGGTGACCTTGTATATAACAATTGCTGTGCCATTGTTATAAGTCATTACAATAAAAGGGCTTATGGCAATTGGTCGCCTTAGAAGGAAGGAGAAAATCGGGAAGAACTGCCCGGCGGTTAGGCAAAGTGGAAGGATGAAGGCTTCTAAGGCTTTACCATCAAAGGGGTTAGAACAACCAATGCGGGTGGGACGATGTTCTCGGGGTGATAGGGTTGTTCGGGCAAATTGTGCTGCTCAGAGATCGTGCTCGGTAGCAGGGGGAGTTCATGAACTCCCCCTGCCCGAGAAGAACAGCTCATATGAGCCTCCATGAGCCTGCCGGGAAAAACGAAGCGAGCGAGCAATGGCTTCTGGAGAGACACCCCGAAGCTATATAACCTGGAGCTCGGCCCGGGTTTCATCGCTTTCGAGGTATCCAATCCGTATGGCCCGGGCCCGAATGACCGTTTTCCCTTCGGGCAGGCGTACCGGCCCGGTATAGAGCTTCCATTGGCAGTCGTGCCCATCTTCCATGGTGTAGGCAATACCGGCACCCTGGGTTGCGCAGTAGAAATCCAGAGCACACGGAGCATTCAGTATCTCACCGTCTTTGACTGCTTCCACTCCGGGAGCATCTTTTGTCAGCGGGATAATCAGAGGGGAAGCGGTCTTTGGTTTCTGGCCATCTGGGTACATGCTTCTGACCATTTCCGACTCCGGGATTTCCCCCAGGTCGCCGACGCCGGTGCGCCATTCTTCGCAGGCATCGCGCATTCGCGCCAGTGTCTCCTGATGCTCAGGATGTGATGCCAGATTGGTCAGCTCAAACGGGTCATTTTCGATATCATAGAGCTCTTCGGGTGAACGGCTGGTCTCGAACAAAATGGTTTGAGGCCACTCCAATGCACCTTCGAGTTGTAGCCGGTACAGTTCTTCCATGACAGGATGCCGGTTTCGGTACGGAACCCAGACAAGCCTCGGTTTTTCGGGGTGAAAATTCCGGATATACTTGAATTTATTGTCGCGAGCGGCACGGACCATGTCGTACGAGAGGTCGTAGCGGTCACGAGAAGCAAATACATAATCCCGCTGGGTTTCCCGCGGTCCCAGAAACGGCTCACCATGGAGGTGTAACGGTAGGTCCAACCCGGCCAGACTAAGAATTGTCGGGCCCAGATCAAGAGTGCTCACCAGGCGATCAAGCACCGTACCACCCTGGATTTCTCCCGGCCATCGAACTATCATCGGGACTCGAATTCCCTCATCGTAGGGCCACCGCTTGGCACGAGGAAGGCCTTCACCATGGTCGCTCCAGTGGAAAACGATGGTGTTTTCAGCCAAGCCGTCTTCTTCTAATTGGGCCAGCAATTCCCCGAATCTCTGATCGTTGTCTTCGATATTATCGTACTGACGAGCCAAGGATTCTCGGCATTTCCTGGTATCGGGAAGATAGGGGGGAAGAGTGACTGTGTCGGGATCCGTTCGAAGCGGCTTTCCTTTGTCCCACCAGCTGCTTTCGTGTGTGTCGTTGAGGTTGAATACGGCAAAGAACGGTTGATGGGGGTTAGTGCGGTTTCGCCAGTGTGCATCTGCTCCCTGCTGGTCCCAGCAGGTAATCGGCGGAGCGAACTGATAATCGGTTTTCGCACAATTGGTACAAAAATAACCGGCGGCACGGAAATACTCCGGTATCGGGCGTGCGTAATGAGGAATGACAGCATCGTAGGGAGTAGGAAGCTCTGGCGCTCTTTTGTCGGTATGAGTGGTGCGCATGTGATGTGTCCCGGTAGAAATCGGGTACAGGCCGGTGATGATCGCCGAACGAGCCGGAGCGCATACCCCGGCAGTGGCGAAACAGTTGGTATAGAGTGCTCCCTGGGAAGCGAATCTGTCCAGGTTTGGCGTTTGTGCAACCGGATCCCCGTAACACCCGTATCGAGGGCTGCAATCCTCGAATGAGATCCACAGAATATTCGGGCGATTGGGCATACCTTGCGATGCGCTCATAGTGACCTTTCATGCGTAAAGTGATGAGTCTAACTGAATGGTGTGGGGGAAGTTCAAAATACCCCATCTTCCAGAAAATTGCAAGAACGCGTCGTACCGGGGTGTTACCCGGAGCCAGAAAAAAATCCTGCTAAGAGGAGTGATGATCCGAATTACAGGTGAATGACAGAAGCGATTCTGCCCGGAGAAAGACTGCCCTGCGCTTGCGGTGGTCAGTTCGCAGAGCCTTTGGCCTGCATGTCGTGCAAAAATTCTTGCTCCAATGACCCCACCACCAACTCGTCGTTGGCTGCCGGGTGAAGATCGTGTCGATCAGAGTGATTGTATTGCTTGGAAGTATGTGGTATTACAGCAATGAAGTGGTTTAAACTCAGGGACTGTGCCGATTGAACCTCTTTAGCAGGAGAATACTGCCGCAATCGTTGAGATTAGGAATAAACCAAGTGGTCATGTGCCCACCAGGGGTGGGCACTAACCTTTTTTACCAGACGAATCGAATCCCGATTCCGCCATTGAGCCCAAAATCGGTCGCTGGAATGAGTTCCATGACCGGAGCAATTTCGGCAAAGGCAGTGATCGGAGCGTTCTCAAATAGGTACTGAGCGCCGAACGGAACACGTACTCCCAGCCGGACTTCATCGTCCTCTGTGCTCTCGGTGGTTCCAATGCGTGCTGTACCTCCGATACCAAAATTGAGCGGAAGAGCACCCGGATCGATGTCGATGCTGGCATAATGGAAAAGGTAATCAAGATACACATCGATCATGCCGCCTTCAGTGAAAGACCATGCCGCGGCGGCGTCGAATGCACCCCGCTCGCCCGTCCAGAGTTTACCGCTCAGACCGGTGGGTTCGCCGAGTATGACTCCCAGTTCGAATCGAGGGATCTCCTGCGCAGTAACCGTACCCGACACGGCAAGCGCCAATACCGTCATCAGAAGCATCTTTTTCATGTGTTTCCACCCTTTCTATCGGAACAAATGGTCTGGATTTGGTGAAAGAAACCCGTGTTGTATTACGGGTTTTAGAAAGTCATAACAAGCCGGCAATGAGTGTTACGACAAAAACAACCAGGAAGATGAAGAACAAGATTTTTGCTACTCCCGCTGCCCCTGCTGCAATTCCGCCAAAGCCAAAAAGTGCTGCTACCAATGCTACGATAAAAAAGATTACTGCCCATGTCAACATATGTCGTCCTCCTTGGTTTGTAGGTGTTTGGTTGTGAATAGTGCAAGAGGCGTGCCATAAAGGGCCGCAGCTGGGGCAATGGTTTTGGTTGTCGAATTCCGACCCGACCTAGTGTAAACATATGGAAAGATTCCAGGATGGGTTCCGACCAGAAGCGGGGGTAAACAATCTACCAAAGGTCATGGTATTTCTCGACCGTGAGCTTTCTTCCATTCATTTATGCTGATCTGATTGTCGGTGTCGGTATCGTATCTCGAAAAGAGCTGGCGGCAGAACTGGGATTCATCGAGCCCTTCGGAGAGGATATCATTTTCCCGCACAGCGGACCAGAATTCTATAGGAGTGAGTCCCTGCGCAGTATCGGTATTCCATTCACCGTACCGAAAACTATCCTCGAACCAGTACCGGACCTGTGACCATTCAGTTTTTTCGATTATACCGCTATTGTCTTGATCCCATCTGTCAAAAAGACCATAACTGAACTCTTTTCTATCCAGTAACCCGTTGTTGTTTGCATCCCAGTTCCCGAATAGGCCATTCCAGTTCTCGCGACCGCAAAACTCTTTTCGGGTAAGGTAGTCGCTCTTATCGATATCCAGGCCTTCAAACAAAACAGTCGTGCCTCTATCGGAGGCACTATCGGCCTCGACAGTATCCTCGCTGGATACCCGATGCTGGAAATCGTCGTTTCGATCGGTGCAACCGGAGATCAAACAAACAATGGCGGCAATGGTAAGCATCGTATCTTTTCGGTTCATGCAAAAGCTCCTCGCAAGAAAGGGTATAAAAAAACCGGCCGGAAAACCGGCCGGTAATGTGCGCGCAGTCCCAGCTGGGTTTCACCTACCGGCTGTAATCCTCCTGAGGCTGCTGGCCACCTTCCTGCTGCATTCCTTCGGTTTCCTCCTGAACTCCAAGATCAGAGTCCTGTCGGCCAGACTTTGGCTCCTGTTCCATCTGGATGTCTGAATCAGTTGTATCTGCTGTAGTGTCACCCCACTGGTCTTCCGTCTGAATGTCGGTGTCGGTTGTGTCACCATTTTTTTGCATGGTATCAGTCCCATACTCTTGTTCCATCTGAACATCCGTATCAGGTGTTTCTCCCTGTTGCTGTTGCCCACAACCAAAAACAAATGCTACCAGTGCAAGTGACAGTATTGCAGATGTATATCGTCGCATAATTATCTCCTTTCTATTCCATTTTAGCCATCAGAGGACTCCTGCCCTCCTGCCCTAATTAATTGCAACCCTGGTGCCAAAAAAACTTCGGCGAAGACAGTGTTGCCTCCGCCGAAGTAAAGGGTAAATCGTGGTTATTGTTTATGCAACTGCACATGCCGCATCGGAATACTCCGGGCATACTCTGGTGTACCTCTTGAGCATCCGTTTAACAGATTCATCGATATCCGGTATGCTGTCGACTTCATCTATCGATTGGAACTCTCCCTTGAGCTTCCGGTAGGTTACAATCTGCTCTGCATTACGACTGCCTACAAACGGAAGAATCGATAACTCATTCTTGCAGGCGTGATTTATGTCGGTTTTTTCGGCTTCGTGTACCGGGCCCACCCACGTGTGTTTCTCGAGAAGTTGAATCGTGTTTTCCAGCAGACCGTCTACTTTACGAAGATCATCCAGCTGGTAGAACTGTCCAATTCCTCTTCGGTGGTTGACTATAGCTTGGGCATCCGTTTGTGTAAAACCTGGGATTCCCGTTAGTTCTTCTATGCCTGCATGGTTTATGTCGAATTTGATAATTTCCATTGTACCCTCCTTGTTCAAATGATTTTCACTTCTGATAACGCGCAAGTGCTATGCCAGAAAGGAGGGGTTTCGATTTCGGAAAAATAAAAACGCCTCCGGAATCATTGTTGTTCCCGGAGGCGCAAGGAAAACTGAGAGCAGGGCTTAGAACAAGCCGTCTTGCTGTTCTTCCTGACCTGCAGGTTCCACTCTTTCTGCGCCGGTATTGCGAATAATTCCACAGGCAATGACAGCGCCTGCATTTCCTTCGGGTTGTGTCTGGAAGTCATCGGGCGAGGCGTGGATCACTACACTGCGGCCGATCACGGAAAACGGCGAGTTTTCTGCGCCAAGGCTTGTTGTAGTGAAATCCAGTTGCGCGGTACTGTCGTTTCCTGCGATAATGTTGGGGAGAGTACCAGCCTGAGTTTTGCCGGGGGACATTCCCGGTGCTCCATGGCTGCGACTGTTTCCAGGATCGAATATTTGGCCACTTGTTTCTTCGCTGTCGCAGTTTCCACTTTCGTGAATGTGCAGGGCGTAGGTGTTCCCGGGATACAATCCCCGAATGGTTCCGGTTATGCGAAGTCCTGTCATTGGATCATGGCTGAACCGGACTGTTCCACGCACCCTGGATGGAGCATAACTCTGGACATCTGCTACTGCACGAGCTTCGTCATCGTGTACCTCGGTTTGTCGAAGAGGGGTGCACGCGGCGGCCAGCAATGCCAGACCTGCGGCAAGTGACCACGTCTGACTCACTTTAATTCCCATAATTGCATCCTCTCTGAAAAAGATGTGGGCGTA
The DNA here is from genome assembly GCA_041641555.1 of Chitinivibrionales bacterium. Lineage (GTDB taxonomy): Bacteria > Fibrobacterota > Chitinivibrionia > Chitinivibrionales > WJKA01 > JBEPYC01. Next base: position 6,927 of record JBEPYC010000158.1, read on the forward strand.
TCAGACTTTTATTTTTGCGTTCTTGCGAATGCCTTTCTTTGCCGATGATGCATTTTTGCGGATTCCGGATTGAGCCCGTGTAGCTATAGTATCCAGAAACTTCCCTGCCTTCTCGCCATTCTTCTTTCCGGCTGTCCTGCCGGCCTGGCGTACAGCCTGAGCGATCTGCTTACTTGCACTGTTCACGGCTCTGTCGATTTCCTTCCCAGCTTTTTTAGCCGAATATCCCTTGTGCCGTTTACGGAGAGCAGATTTGAGTCCTGCTGCGGTCATAACTGTCAAAAGTGCGCCGAGTGCAACTTTCGCGGCTTTCATGTCAGTACCTCCTTCAGTATCGTGAAAATTAAGTCAGTCGAATCCTTAACCAGTATATGCAAGAATCGCGCCCAACGGGGTAGGGAGATCAGTTCTCTGAAACATGGCCCCAGTATTGCAACCCCTGCAAAGGGAGTATTATTAATGAGTATCAACAAGGAAGGTTCATTATGAAGCATAAGGGATATGATCAGCCAGAAGGTCCAAGCGCGGATGTAAACTCAACGCCGGAGCCGGACATGAAGAAAAAAACCAATGCAGAAGAAAGTCGCAAACAAAGGGAGCAAACGCCGGAAGCGACAGAAAAGAAAGAAAAGCTGGCTCAAGAAAAATGATTATCTATGAACATCGAAAAAAGAGAGACCTATGAAGCGGCTGACCTTAATACTGGCGACAATGTTATGTAATTTCACTGGCTGTGCACAAGAAGAGGCCAGCAACGGCACAACCATACCCGATGCAGAAATCGTGGCAGAAAAGCTTGCTGTTCCGTGGGATATAGCCTTTTTGCCCGATCAATCTATCCTTTTTACCGAACGAGGAGGACGAGTCGGGCATATTGAAGGGAAGACGGTCTCTACGGTAGGACAGCTCGAGGTGGCGGATGTCGGCGAAGCCGGATTGCTGGGTCTGGCGATCGACCCTGATTTTTCCGGGAATCGGAGAATCTATCTCTACTACACATATTCCCACGGCGGAAGCATGTATAACAGAGTATCTCGATTCGAGTACCGCGACACGCTTGGGGGAGAAACCGTGCTTATCGATAGTATCCCCGGTGCGACTATTCACGATGGAGGACGACTCGAGTTTGGGCCCGATGGTTATCTGTATGCAACTACTGGCGATGCGAGTGTGCCGTCCCGGTCTGCCGACACGGCAAGCCTCAATGGAAAGATTCTTCGTCTGACCACCGAAGGCTCCGTGCCGCCGGGTAATCCTTTTGGGAATTTCGTCTTTGCCAAAGGGCTTCGGAATTGCGAAGGAATCGCCTGGACCGGTGATGGGCAGCTGTATGCGACTGACCATGGTCCCACCCGACACGATGAAGTCAATCTGATCGAGGCCGGAGAAGATTACGGATGGCCAGTTACGTGCACCGATCAAACTGCATTCAAGTGCTACAGAGACTTTACTCTGGCGCCTGCGGATATCACCGTTGCCGGGGACTATCTTCTGGTCACCGGGCTTCGCGGTAACCAGATCCGAAGAATAAATCTTGAGAGCGGCGCCGAAGATGTGTTTTTCAGCGATAAGGGACGAATCCGACCTATCACTGAGCATGATGGGTTTATTTATTTCGGGACCAGCAACCGGGATGGAAGAGGTGATCCACGGGAGAACGATGATAAGATCTACCGAATCAGCGGCGATGTTTTCACGAGAAAAGAGCCGGCATCGGCAGGATTGCGTTTGCCGTAAAGTTAGGTGAGCGGGATAAGTATGGGTAACAAAAGGTGGCAGTATAAAGCGGAATCATAGGACGAGATTAGCCGCTGGACTCTATCGAAAAGGGGCGCCCGTCCGGGCGCCCCTTTTACGCGATCTGGTCAGATGAGAACGATCTTATTGCACGGATTGAATATTCGTCACCTTACCGGTGTGAACGCCATTGTCGGTGATTATTTCGGCAAGAAGTGTTCCTGAAGGAAGCGGACCGGAGAAATCCGCGAAATGATTTCCTGCGGAAACCATGCCCGAGGAGCGGAAGCTTCCGACGAGTCGACCTTTGGTGTCAAGTAAGTTGACCTTT
>JBEPYC010000159.1:0-8989 GCA_041641555.1 Chitinivibrionales bacterium
CGATTCGATCGCATCGTAATCGGCCGGAAGTCCGAACAGGTCCACGGGGATGATTACTTTCGGTACAAGGTCTCGGGGTGCCCCGGGTGATGGCTTATGTCCTGCATTCAGGTTCTCCACAGCCTGGTCAAGCTTTTGGGGATCGATATTGAAGGTAACCGGATCAATATCAACAAACACCGGGGTCGCTCCTAAAAGAGCAATAACCTCGGCGGTGGCAATGAACGTAAACGGGGTGGTAAACACGGCATCGCCCGGCCCGACCCCCCAGGCCATCAGGGGCATTAAAAGCGCATCGGTTCCCGAAGAACATCCAACGCAATGCCTGATGCCCACATACTCGGCCAGCCGCGTCTCCAACTCGGTTATCTCGGGGCCCATGATATACTTGCCATGGTTCAGGATGGTCTGGATACGATCTTCGAGGTCCTTGCGAATCCGGTTCTGTTGTGCCGGCAGGTCTATAAATTGCATGCTCGTGAAATACCCCTGTTATTCTTCGGATATGATTTTCTCAATTTCTATCAACACTTCTTCAATCGTTGCTCTGGAGTCATGCGAGCCCTGCGATCGTACTCCGCCCTATTCTCTTCTTCAAACGATGAAAATATCCGCACGGTCTTTTCATAGATTAACGCTCAGTTGTGTATGATGTGTTTCCCTTCGTGCCATCTTCGTGGCTTTCGTGGCTAACCACTCCGCTTGTACTCATCATAGCTCTTCCCGCCACCCACAAGTTCCTGGGGCAACGCCGCGTCTTCATCGAGATCAAGACACTCGAGCTTCCCCGGCTCATATTCCTTGTACCGCAATCCGCTTTCCGGACACCTCATGATGCCCTCGCGGTCCGGATTCACAAGCTTATGCCCGTGACGGCTCATCCAGCCCTTTTGCCTGCCGGGAACACCGATGATAAGGGCATAATCCGGGACATCCGCACTGACTACTGCACCGGCGGCGATAAACGCATACCGCCCGATCGTTAACCCGCACACAATCGTGGCATTGGCACCGATTGTAGCACCACGACGAATCAAAATGCGCTCGTACAACGAATGGCGGTTCACCTGTGACCTCGGATTGGTAACATTGGTCAGAACGCACGACGGTCCCAAGAACACATCGTCTTCGATCTCCGTTCCCGTATAAACCGAGACGTTGTTCTGCATTTTGACATTATTGCCAATCTTCACCCCGGAACCGACGTTGACATTCTGCCCTAAAATACAGTTCATTCCAATACGGGCATCCTTCATGACATGGCTGAAATGCCAGATCTTCGTGCCCCGCCCTATTTCACAGGGTTGGTCTACATAGGAAGATTCGTGAACAAAGAAGCTGTCGGACATATAGCGACTCACAAGTAAATAAGAAAACTACGAATCTCACGAATACCGCGGATGTTGATTCACAAATCGTTTGTATTCCGGCCTTGGTGGATGCCCAGAATTCACGCGCAATCCAAGCTGTTCGGCCAGGATTGCCTGCAGATGGCCAGGGGCAATGTAGCCGGCCACACCGGCAAGAGCGAAATTTTGTGCTTGTGGCATTGGCAGTTATGGATTCTGTGTGGAAAGAATGCGCAAAGCCCGAGCGATCAAGCTATTGATCATCCTGTTCACCGGGTGGGAAACTGGTGATCCGCAATTCCCGCTTTGATGCGAAAAGGAATCTTCCAGCATGGGATAGCCATTCCAGTCGAAGAGCGGGCTCCAGGCGGTTAAACTCCGTGTGTCCGTCGAAATCCGATGGGTCGAGCCGGGAAAGCAGCTCTTTAAAGTCTTTATCATATTTCATTGCTCGACTCCCCATCGAATAAGAGCTTTTCAAGTACGGCGATATCGTGACGGTCCTTTTCGCGCATTGGATCCACTGTTTTTTTCAACTCCAGCAGTTTTTCCTTGCCGATAACCGCCACCGGCCTTCCCGCAATCGTCATCTCTTCGGTGTGCCGGGAAAGCGTTTCAAAGGATTGATCCTGTGTCAGCGCGACATCGACTTGACGGTACGGCTTGTCGGAATCCAGAAAAGTGAACACCAACGCCCCTTTTTCTTCGACCATGTGAGACACCTTTTCTCTATCCGCCAATGACTCGGCAGGCACAGGTACCCTGGGTTTCATATGCAACGATTCCATTACCATGGAGAATCGTTGCACATTCGATGTGCTGAAATCAATCGAAATGTCCAGATCGACCGTCATGCGCTCGACGCCGTGAAGCACGGCGGCAACTCCACCACACACAATAAATTTGATTCTTGAATCGGTCAGCGCAGCAATGATCTCGAGGAGATAATTATCGCGATGATCAGAGGCCATGATATTCCCGATACCACCTCACAAATTCCGGCACACCGTCGCGAATCGAAGTCGATGGCTCAAAACCAAGTTTTGTGCGTGCATTCCCTATTTGGGCATAGGTCGCTTTCACATCGCCCGGCTGCATAGGGAGAAGTTCCTTTTCAGCCTTCCGGCCAAGTGCATTTTCGAGAATGGATATGAGATCAAGAAGGTTTTCTGACTGGTTGTTTCCAAGGTTGAATACCTCGTACCGGTCCAGGCCGTCGGCATCCAGGGACCCCACCACTCCTTTGACGATATCTTCTACATAAGTGAAATCGCGCTGCATGTCGCCGTTGTTGAAAACCTGAATCGGTTTCCCTGCGAGTATGGCCCGGGTGAAAAGCCACATCGCCATATCGGGTCGTCCCCAGGGGCCGTATACGGTGAAAAACCGCAAGCCGACCGTCTGCATGTCGTAGAGATGCGAATAGCAATGAGCCATCAGTTCGTTCGCTTTTTTACTCGCCGCATACAGACTGACGGGCGTATCGACCCGATCAGACTCGGAAAACGGCAGCTTGGTGTTGCCCCCGTAGACACTCGAGGAAGAAGCATACACTAACCGAGGTTTTCCATTATGACGGCAGGCTTCGAGAATATTCATAAATCCGACGATATTACATTGAATATAATCGTGCGGGTGCTCCAGTGACCACCTTACGCCGGCCTGAGCGGCCAGGTTACACACTCGATCGAATTTCTGCTCTTCAAAGAGGGACGTAACACCGGCGCTATCGGCCAGGTCCATTCGCGCCATTTTAAACCGATCGAATCTTTCCAGGTTCGAGGCTCGATCCTCTTTGATTTTGACATCATAGTAGGGATTGAAATTATCCAGCCCCACGACTTCTTCGCCCCGCTCGAGAAGAAACCTGGCGACATGGTATCCGATAAAGCCCGCCGCACCGGTAACCAGTGTTTTCATGATATGGCCTTTTCTAGTGAATAAGATCTAAACGTTCGTAAACCCACACTGCTTCCCGCTTCATTGTCTTTTTCGAATTTCGTGCCATCGATTCGTTCCCCTATCTCGCCATTTCTGCACAATGCTCAAATGACGCCCCATCTGGTTGCTGACCGGACAGCGGGCAGGGGTGCTTTTGTTCGAGATGGAATAAAAAGACCGCCCCCGTTAAGCCCCTGTTACCTTTTTCCAGTCTGACTCGACCATTATTTCTACCAGTTCATCGAAGGTAACCGAGGGCTTCCAGCCCAGTTTCTCACGGGCTTTGGATGGATCTCCGAGAAGAAGATCAACTTCGGTCGGTCGGTAATACTTGGGATCGACTTTCACGATCGCTTTTCCTGTTTTGTTGTCTATGCCGATTTCCTCTGCACCCGATCCTTTCCAATCAACTTGCATGCCAAGGCAATTGTAGGTTTTTTCGATAAATTCGCGCACCGAATGCGTTTCGCCGGTTGCAATAACGAAATCTTCAGGTGTATCATGCTGAAGCATCATCCACATGGCACGAACATAATCAGGTGCATAGCCCCAGTCGCGTTTTGAATCGAGATTACCTACGAATATGCAGTCCCGAAGGCCCGCTTTGACCGCGGTTGCTCCGAGGGTAATTTTGCGGGTCACGAAATTCTCACCTCGCCGCGGGGATTCGTGATTGAAGAGAATGCCGTTACTTGCATGGAGATTGTAGGCTTCCCGATAATTCACCACGATCCAGTACGCATACAGCTTAGCGACTCCATACGGCGAACGCGGATAGAAGGGAGTCTGTTCGCTCTGAGGTACTTCCTGGACTTTACCGTACAATTCCGATGTCGATGCCTGGTAAAAGCGGGGTTTGATCCCGACTTCCTTGATAGCATCGAGCAGCCGAAGCGTCCCGAGGGCGTCGACCTCCGCGGTATACTCGGGCACCTCGAAAGACACCTTCACGTGGGACTGCGCGGCCAGATTATAGATCTCGTCAGGCTGGATTTTCTCCAGAAGCCTGTTCAGGTTGCTGCTGTCCGAAACATCGCCATAGTGAAGAAAGAAGCGTCCATTTTCTTTTTCACGAAGATAGAGATCTTCTATTCTTCCCCGATTGAAACTGCTTGCCCGGCGAATCATGCCATGAACCTCGTATCCTTTTTCCAGAAGGAGCTCAGCAAGGTAAGAGCCGTCTTGTCCCGAAATGCCCGTGATAAATGCGTTCTTGGACATTCTTTTTCTGTCCTTTCCGGTTATATGAAACTCGCGTATTTTAGTAACCGAATTCGGGCAAGGGCACACCCCTCCCCCGTCGGCGGTACGTGCGCAGGCCGATAGGCAGAATCCCTCATGAGCCTATGAGAGACGGTCGGGCATAATCCGAGAGCCCGCTCACCTGTCAATCTCAGGTTTCTCCAACCCTACCCGGCTCCCCGGCTTCCCCTATTTCTTTGCGAAGCTCAGCGATTTCCTTTTGCAGTTCGCTGAATTCTCTCTCTCTTCGGGACAGATAATCACGAGTAAGCCGCAACTTCTCTTTCAACCCCACAGGGGTAAGTACATACTGCCAGCGGATCTTTTCAGGGTGATTCTTCAACTTACGTGCCCGTATCAATCCCTTTTCCGCCAACCCTGTCAGTAAATAGTGGGCTTTACCCAGGCTGATATTCAGCTTATGGGCAAGGCTCCGCTGGGTATGGAACGGGTTTTCCTGGATTTCTCGGATTATCTTGTATTCAACCATGGGGCAGAGCTTTGTTCAAGTGTTGAACAGATCCTAAGTATACTACCCGCCCCCAGGTCCATTCAATACTTTTTTGCTTGAGACAGGCGAAAGCCAGTCCCTGCATATGGTTGAAAACAAGATGGTTATGAGGTATGGCTCCACTGGAACTTGAACAGAGGGACAGCTCCGGCATCCCGCAAGGCATTACCGACGTACTTACCAGAGTTTTCAAGATACGGTGCGCGGACCGAACACCTCATTGAATTTCATGTCTATCATTTCCGGTTTGTTGAAATGAATGACCGAAAGCGCTCCTACGAAGAAAAAGCCCGAAGCATAAAGCATAAGGAAGGGGCTGACAACAAAGTTGGTGTAGCCAAAGAAGAGATAGAGGCTGATGAGACAATAGGCACCGAGAAGCAGCTCTACAATACCGGACAGATCCTTTCTCGAACGGTAGGCAGCCTTTTTCGATTCGCCTTTTTTGGGCGTGCGATGAAACGGAGAGTCCATTCTCAGCAGAGCCTCCATGACAGCTTTTCCATTACTTACCGCAAGACCCGTCCCTATGAGCATCATCGCCGGAATAAGCAATGCTTTCTTTAACCCGCGGTTTCCGAGATGGTGCTGAGAGACCATGTACATTGTCGATGGGCCACTTGTCGCAAGGATCATGGATGCTACCACAGCGCAGAAAAGCGCGGGAGCCAGGGTTACTTTCACATGAAACAGGACCGGCATCGAGAGAAGTGCCATCATAAGCATGAGAGGATGCACAACATAATGGGTCAGATGAAGAATAGCCTGAACGAATTTGAATACCGATACCTTTTTTGCGATCAGGAGAGGCACGATCTTGATCGCAGTCTGGATGCTTCCTTTTGCCCACCTGAACTGCTGGCTCTTGAATGCATTGATGTCCTCGGGGATCTCGGCGGGTACTTCGATATCGGGCACGAATTCGGTTTCCCAGTCGGCAAGCTGCATTCGGTACGACAGATCCATGTCTTCGGTGAGCGTGTCATGCTGCCATCCGCCCGATGATTCAATAGCTGTCCTTCTGAAAACTCCGGCTGTGCCGTTGAAATTCATGAAGAGCCCATTCCAGCTGCGCGCAGCCTGCTCTACCATGAAATGACCATCGATTCCGATCGCCTGTCCCCTGGTGATCAACGATGCTTTCGGGTTCAGATGACCCCATCGACCCTGTACCAGACCAAGCTTTGGCTTTTCGATAAAAAACGGAATGGAATTTTTCAGGAAGTCAGGCCTGGGCACGAAATCGGCATCGAAGATCGCCACGAATTCGGCATCGGTGTAATCGAGACCGTACTGAAGAGCACCTGCCTTGAAACCAGTGCGGTCTGTTCGTCGAATGACCGATACGTTTATTCCTTTGGAGCGAAGCCGCTGTGCGGTTTGGTCTACATACTCACGAGTCTCATCGGTGCTGTCATCCAAAACCTGAATCTCATGGCGGGACAGAGGGTAATCCATTGCCGCCGCGGCTTCCATTGCCCTGACTGCGACTGACTTTTCATTGTACATTGGAAGTTGGGTCACGACCTTGGGATACGCTTTTTCGCTGGTAACACCATTGAAGTACTTCATTTGGTGGCGCTGTTCAGCAACTTTACCCTTTCTCATTCTCAAGAAAAGAAAGGTCAAGAGGTAACACTGAAAACCATACGCAAGAAGAATCAGCGAACACAGGGCATACAGAATGCACAGGGCAATTATTCCCGTGGTCATAGCGCCAAACCGACCTTTTTAGAGATGCTGCTCCCCGAACCATTGGAGCAATTTGGAAAGCCCACCACTCCCGGCGGTGAGTTGTAGTATGGCGGATAATATAATATTTCAGGTGCGGTTTCCGACACCCGGGAGCTTCAGTCGGCACAATTTTTCTGGGAGGCCGTAGCTTTGCTCCGTTCGAGCAGACTCTGGATTTCTCGAAACAGGTCAGCATCTCGGAGGATATCGGCCATACGAAGGTCTTCCCATCCGCTCTGGCGATATCCGGTCACTTCTCCCGGCCCTCGCATGTGGAGATCTCGTTCCGCGATCTTGAACCCGTCGTGCTCCCGGCAAAAAAGTCGAAGCCGGTCTTCGGAAATGCTTCCCGGTTCAACCGAGGCCAGCAGAAAACAGTAGGCATCTCCCCCATGACGCCCCACTCGCCCACGGAGCTGATGCAGCTGCGCCAGGCCGAAACACTCGGCACTCTCGATTACCATTATTCTCGCGCTGGGAACATCGACACCGACCTCTATGACCGTAGTTGAGGCGAGAATGTGCGTGTCGCCATCGACAAACCGCGCCATTGTTTCCCGTCGTACCTCTGGAGAAAGAGAGCCATGGAGCATTTCTGTCTTGACCGCAGACAGCGCTCCCTTTTTCAGGGATTCAAACGATGATTCTACATCGGATCGATCCTCCTCTCCTTCTTCATCGGCTTCGATTCTCGGGCTGACCCAGAACACCTTGGTGCCATCGTTGCGGATTTTCTCGAGAATAAATTTCTCCATTCCCAAGCGTTTTCTTTCAGGGACCAGGTGCGTTGCGGGAAGGCAATGCTCCGCGGGACGGGAGCGTATACTGATTACTTCAAGATCTCCGTAAAGCGTCTTGGCCAGCGTCTGCGGTATCGGCGTTGCCGACATGAGAAGAAAATCCGTGGCGGGGTCCTTATCCTGCATTTGTCGACGTTGCCGGACGCCAAACCGGTGTTGCTCATCGATTATAGCCATTCCCAGTCGCCCAAAGCTGATCCCGGGTTGCAGAAGTGCATGGGTGCCAACAATCACTTTCCGGCTCCCATCCATGAGTTCCGCTCGAATTCGACGGCGTTCGCTTTCCGGTGTTGCCCCCGTCAGGAGTATCGGCTCAAAACCGAGAGGAACAAGCCACCTGGTGAGTACCTCGAAGGACTGGGTGGCAAGAATCTCAGTAGGGCTCAACCACGCAACCTGCAGCCCCTCATTGAGCGCAGGTAAACAGGCGGCCAGGGCAACGACGGTCTTTCCCGATCCGACATCTCCCTGTAAAAGCCGGTGCATGCGCGTTTCGGAGGCAGCATCCTGGTGAAGGCTTTCTATGGCCCTTTTTTGCTCATCGGTAAGCACAAAGGGGAGCACGTTCTGAAACTGGTTGTAAAGATGCCCCGGGGTCATCTTTCGACCAGGTTTCCGGAACGCCCGTTTTGTCCATCGCAGGGTAATCGCAAGTTGAAAGAGCTCTTCGAATTTGATCCGGGCTTTGTAAGACTCGAGATTGGCAGGATCCTTTGGTACGTGCATCTGGGCCAGGCATTCGGAAAGCGGAGGAAAGCAATATCGCTGCTCGATATGTGACGGAAGCATTGCCGGCCAGTGCTTCATGTTTTTCAGAATCCACTGTATCGATTCGTGCAGTAGTTTCTGGTGTACGCTCGCCTCTCTCATCGACGAACTCACAGGGTATCGTGCAAGAAAGGGTACCTCGCTTTGCTCCTGATTGGCGCCCAGCGACTCCATAAGCGGGTGAGCCATCTGGCATTTCCCGTAGACGCTTACTTTTCCGGTAAGCTGCACACGTTTTCCGGTGCGAATAGACTGCCGGAGATAGCTGATTCCGTGAAACCAGATGACTTCGAGAGTGCCGGTCTTGTCGGTAACCTGGACTCGAAATCGAGAACGCCGACCTCGCTCCACCCGGGTGCGCGTGATCTCGCCCACCACCGTCCGTGTCTGTCCGATATAGTTGTGAAGCTCCCCAAGCGGTGTGACCACCGATCGATCCAGGTAGCGCCGGGGAAAATGGTAAAGCAGGTCTCCCATTGTCTCGATCCCGGCAAACGAGAACGCTTCCACCCGTTTCGGGCCTAACCCTGGAACCAGAGAAAGTGGGGAGAGGAAATCTATACGTTGATCGATCGGTCTTCGGGGCATGATATATCACACAGGTGCAGGTTCTGCTCTGAAAATAAATTTATGTCTTCATAATC